>JBFEWA010000457.1:0-2124 GCA_041546605.1 Bermanella sp. | reverse complement strand
CTATAACCAAGGCTTTACCGGAGTTAAGCACGAAGCTCAACATGGTTAAGTCCTGCTCCACAATGCCATCACGAGCATCGATAACCAGGATACACACGTTACTGTCTTGAATGGCTTGCAGGGTTTTAACGATGGAGAATTTTTCCACCGCTTGGGAAATGTTTTTACGACGACGCACACCCGCGGTATCAATTAGGGTGTAGTGCTTGTCATGGCGCTCATAAGGAATATAGATGCTGTCCATGGTGGTACCGGCTTGGTCAAACACCACCACACGATCTTCCCCGAGCATGCGGTTCACTAAGGTGGATTTACCCACGTTAGGACGCCCAACCACAGAGATCTTAATGCCTTTGTGTTTTTCTTCTTCCTCGCCTTCTACCACGTCGAATTCAGGTGGCAGTTCTTCGAGTACGGTTTCCATTAACACATTGATGCCGCGGTTATGGGAGGCCGCGATCACTTGTAACTCACCTAAACCTAGCTCATGGAATTCCAACACAGCAAGCTCAGGGTTTAAGCCATCAATTTTGTTCACCACCAAATAGGTTTTCTTTTCGATGGTACGTAGGTGGTTGGCAATCATCATATCCGCAGAGGTTAAACCGGCACGGGCATCCACCAAAAACAACACCACATCCGCTTCATCCATGGCCTGGAAGCTTTGCTCGGCCATTTTTTCATCTAGGCCTTCTTCCATACCGCTGATACCACCGGTATCCACCACGATGTAATCACGCTCGCCCACTTTACCCGCACCAAACTTACGGTCACGGGTTAGGCCCGCGATGTCCGCCACGAGGGCGTCACGAGTACGAGTTAAGCGATTAAATAACGTCGACTTACCCACATTTGGGCGGCCCACTAAAGCGATTACAGGATTCATTTGGTGTGCATTTCAATGATGTATATGGGCGTATAATAGCAGTTTTTGCCCATGAAAGCGTTAAACAAATGTGGCTTGGAACATTTTGTCACAAACAAAAACACCTCCAGCGATCACCCTAGGGGGCCACTGAAGGTGTCATTAGGAAGGATTATTGGTCTAGCTGAAACACGCTCAAATAACCGGAATTGCTCACCGCAATCAGGTAATTGCCTTCAACCAACAAACGCGTACGAATGCCATCGTCGAAGTCGAATTGGCGTGATGGGTGTTTCATCCCATAGCTGCCTGTGCGAGTCCATAAAATAGGTGGACGCACTAATTGATCACGACCCACTATGGTGCCATCTAATTGCTTGATTAAATGGATGTAACCTTCAAAGTCTGCCACCGCAATGTGGTTAGCAAACATCACAGGCTCACTGAGTTGACGACCCTCTAAATCGGACTGACTCCACACTTCATTAGTGGTTTGATCATCAATCGCCATCACATGATCATCCGCAGACACCAGGTAGATGTTACCCAAACCATTTAATGGCCCGTGATAACTGGAGGCTTCGAGCTTCCAAATAACCTTACCGTTGCGCAAATCAATGGCCATGACATGACCTTGATAGCCAGATACGAACAAGCTGTCACCTTGAATCAACAAGCGACCATCCACATCCACAAGGCGCTCAAGTTCACTACGACCCGCCGGAATGCCAATGCGCTCTTGCCACAACACCATGCCGTCTTTGCTGTTTAAGCCCACCACTTTACCACTGGCAAAACCAGCGATGATCATGCCGCCGTGAAATACCGGCTGAGAGGTGCCGCGCAGTGAAAGATTGGGCAGGTTACTGTCGTAACTCCAACGAGTGCGACCAGTGTCGACATTTAAGACGTGCAGTTTGCCATCCACGGTTTGAATGGCCAGGTTATCACCTTGTGCAACCGGTACTGCCAACACTTCGGATTTAATGTTCTGACGCCAAAGCTCAGCGCCGTCTTTTAGCGTAAAGGCAATGACTTCACCGTTAGCCGTGGCCACAAACCCTTTATCATCACTGATGCCCACACCTGCGGTGATTTCAGTGTCCAAGTTTTGCTGCCACACCAAATCGCCATCGTCTAAGGTTAACGCTTCAATCACGCCGTTAGCACTGGCTGCGTAAATCACAGCCTGTGTCACCCCAGGCAGTAAACGCGCATAGGCATTGCCCATACCGTTACCCACTTGGTGACGCCATTCT
>JBFEWA010000377.1:0-3029 GCA_041546605.1 Bermanella sp. | reverse complement strand
CGGGTTCAATGAAAAATAAAATCAGGAAAAAGAACCAAGTGGTGAGCTGAGGTCATAATAGGCTTGCTTGACCTAGTAGTATTTCCTTAACATGAGTGTCTTGGTTGTTCGCGCGATTATGATAACTACGGCAACCTAACCACCCTCTCCCATAAACAGGGCGGTACAGTGATGCACAAATTTGATTATACCTACGACGATAATCAAAACCGCACACAAGAAACCGAGTTCAATGGTATCGATACCATCGTGACCGACTTTGGTTACGATTCACAAGATCGGTTAACTCAAGCCATTTATTCCGGTGACAGCCAACCACAAAACAATGGTACGGCTACCTACCGCTATGATGACAACGGCAACCGTGAAGGTGAAACCTTCACCACCGCGGACGGCACACTCACCAAAAACATCACCTATGGCTATGACAACAACGATCAACTGACGTCCATTAGTAACACCGTGGATAACAGTAATACATCCGTCAGCTACGATACTTTGGGCAACCTCACGCAAAAGGCAAAAACTCAAGACGGTCAAACCAACACTACCAATTACATCTATGACACCCGTAACCAGCTGAAACAAGTGCAAGTGGGTGGCAGCAAAATTGGCCAGTACCTATACGACGCCAATGGCTTACGTATTCATAAAACTGAAACCCAAACCGATACGCAACAGCAAGCCAATACCACGCACCAGCGTTACCACTACCAAGGCTTGAATGTAATCGGTGTACTGAATAACCAAAACGAAAGCCAATATCGCTATTACCACGACGGCAACCAAATCTTAGCCCGCATTAACGAAAGTGCGTTCTCAGATACCAGTGTTGAAAACAACGCTGTACAAACCTATCACCAAGATGGCTTAGGCAGCACGGCGGTTATTTCAAATAGAGATGGCTCATTAACAGCCAGATACCAATACGACGCCTTCGGTAATGTCCAAACCGAAACCGGCCAAAGTGAAACCAACGACTTCACTTACACCGGCCATGAACGGGATCAAGCCACTGGTTTAATCTACGCCAAAGCCCGTTACTACGATCCGCAGTTAGGATTGTTCCTATCAAGGGATCCATTTGAAGGATATGACAACAAACCACTAAGCCTTCATAGATATTTGTATGCTTATCAAAACCCAATGAAGTATGTGGATCCGGATGGGCGAGAGGCCTATCCATTATTCGGTAATCTTTATGATGAAAGAACATCGTTGGTTAAGCCATTCGAACGCATAGATACCGGCAGTGTGGTACTGGATTACGCATTAGGTTTCCCTGCTTCAGTTGCAAATGTTGGGTTCGGTGTATTAAATGGTGTGTCTACATTGGGGAGTGCGCCTGCTATCGTTTATGGCGAGGTGAATGACTTAACTGTTGAGCAGGCTGAATATGAATTAACAGCGCTTGCGGCTTCAACTGGGCCATTAGCTCCATTACTAATGACAGGTCAAAAATTAGGCTCAGCGCCTGCTAAATTAGGTCGATTTTTAAGAGGTAATAAAGCAAGAGCAGATTCAGTTACAATCGTTGAGAATAAATCGGATCTATCGAGACCAGCTGTACAGGTTGAGAGTGATGTACCGGTTATTTCAGAGGTAGTTGGTACTGATAATCATATTGGATCGGCATGGGATGCACCAACTACCACTAAATGGAACCCCTCTGCCAAATCTGAGAACTGTATTGCCTGTGTTGCGTCATATATGACCGATCGTTTGGATGGAAAAGCGGGTCAGTTTTTGTCAGCAGATGATATAGAAAGGGTGTATGCATCTGTTGATCCTTCAAGAGGATTGCAATTATCTGAAGCTGTAGAAATTATTCGAAAAGCAGCTAAATCCGATAATTCACCCGTTGTTAAAACGCCATTCGCAGATGATGCGCCAGTCGGACAATATGCTTTGTTTTTTGGTAAGGGTAAGGACAAACTGAGGCATGTTGTTCATGCTGAAAAAACTCCTGATGATGGTGTGAAAATGTTCGATCCTCAGAATGGTGAGTCTATTACAAGTGAAGACTTACTTTCTTTGCGACTTAAGTGGGGCGGGAATCAAGATAGCCCAATTGTTCCGGTATTGATTAGAGGTATAGAATAATGGAAAAGGAATCAAAGCAAAAAAAATATACCTGCTTTACCTGTTTGAAAGAATCAACCGATAGTCGTGTATGTACACATTGCGGGGCGAGAATTGAAAGTATAGATCTTGACAACGCTATATTTTCTGCCCCTATTAGTGGAGCAATTTCATGCAAATTTGAATCTGGTTTAGAGCTTCAAAATATAAAATCGACAATAAAGGATCTGGAAGAAAAATATCATGATACTTTTGACCTATTTCTTGAAGGTGACGAGGTAACAGTAAAGTGCAACGATGTAGCAGGAGAGCGCTTAATTAATGCGTTAAAAAAAGCTATTAAGGGTAGAGTTGTCTTTTTAAAGGATTGAGTGTTGTACCGAACACATTATCAACAGGTCTTTCTCCATACAAATAAAAAATTACTCACTTAAGAAATTAAGGTCGAAAATAGGGAGTATTACATGGCCCGCCCTAGAGGATTCGAACCTCTGGCCTCGTCCTCCGGAGGGGCACGCTCTATCCAGCTGAGCTAAGGGCGGTCTAAAAAAGAACCTAGCATTTTTGACTGTTGCTCTCAGTGCCCATTTCCTCGGTGACTTCTGCCTCCGGAGGGCGAAAAACCTTTTTGGTGTTAATTGGTTCTAACCCAGTAAATACGGGCCCTGTAAGGCATTTTTTGAAATAAATCACACCTTAAATACACCCAAAAAGCCCACATAAAACCGATTTTTTGGGCACAGAAAGTTCGCTTTTCCACATGCCTCGATGAGCGCTTCCCTCAATCAGAAAACACCAACATTTAACCTAATGAATAGTGTGAATTGGCCGATTATTGTGACTAAATTCATCAAAATTTTCTAATTAACAATATTAAGCCACATGAAACTTTTATGGTTTATTCGCACAATGTTTCCCCCATTAAAATCAAATAGTGCTCTTGTATT
>JBFEWA010000292.1:0-4364 GCA_041546605.1 Bermanella sp. | reverse complement strand
TGTGATGCCTTTGCTGAAGACAACTGGAAACGTATTGCCATTGGTGACATGGAGTTGGATATTGTGAAGCCGTGTTCGCGATGTGTGATTCCCACTTTGGATTTAGTCACCAGTGAAAAACAGCCGGAAGTGATGAAGGCTTTATTAGCGCATCGCAAGCAAGGTAAGCATGTAATGATGGGGCAAAATGCCATTCACAGGGGTATTGGGCAGCTTAGTGTGGGTAATGAGATTCGCGTAATAGCGTGATGTTTAAAACAGCTCCACCTCGTCGCCGCTTTGCTGGTCTTTGCCTTCGTCTTCTTGGTCGAAGTGGTGGCGGTAAATGTCCAGCGCCTCTTCGATGCTGTGACCTCTTAATATGTGTTCGAACATGATGCGTTCTGCATCCATGGTATAAGAGCCTTTGATTTTATCTTGTAATTGTTTCCAAGAATCTGGGTTGTATAGGGTGTCTTTTTTACTGATCAGTGACCCTAGTTGATCCAGCGAATGACAAACGTGATCTAAGCGTTGGCTGATGCGATCGTAGAATTGAAAGGCAATGACCGCGTTTTGCACATTAGCCTCTAAATTACCTGTGGTTTCATCAATGACGGATTTATAGCGATCTAGGTTTGCTGGGGTTACCTTGTGGGTCAGATTGCGAATTTTAGAAAGGTACTCCGCCATTTCTGTAAACGAGGAGGAAAGTGCGCTGACACTTTGCTCGCCGTCTTTCATGGAGGATTCTACCTGGGCTACGGCCAAGGCAAGCATGGTGATGGTTTCTCGCACCTGGCTCCAATCTAAATCTGGATTGTTCACGCTGGAGCCATGTTGGCTAATATCGTAACGTTTACCGGATTTCACGCTGCATCCCTTTCTCTACTTATTACAGCATAGTTAACCTTTGTCGTTTTGCTGCATATTTGCATCAGAGATTTTAAGCTCATCCGGCTGTAATTGTGCCCAAGCGCTGATGGTAGAGTCGTCCAAGATAGGTTGTAAGTAACCTAGACGATAGGAGTAGATGGTGCTGTAGGTTAGTACTCGTTGTACATATTCTTTGGTTTCATTAAAAGGGATCTGTTCAATCCATATATCTAGGGGGCCGGTGTTCTTTTTAAGCCAGCGTTTCACATTACCAGGCCCTGCATTGTAGGCGGCGGTGGCTAGGATGCGATTACCATCGTAGCGCTTAAGTAGATATTGCAAGTAGTGGCTGCCTAGTTTGATGTTGTAGCTTGGGTCGATTAATTTCTTAGATGAATACGACACGCGCATACGTCGAGAAATTGTCCGTGCTGTGCTGGGCATTAATTGCATTAAACCTGTGGCACCAACTGGGCTGCGGGCATCTTGCATGAAGGCGCTTTCTTGTCGTGCTATGCCGTAAATCCAATTTTTGTTGATGTTGTTTTTCTTGGCAGCTTGGTCGAATAAGTGATCATGGGCTAACGGAAAACGTAATTGTAAATCGTGCCAACTTTGAATTTGTGCAAGGCTCATGATGGCTCGATCTGGCCATTCTAAACGGGCGGCTAATATGGCAAGCGCTTGTTTGCCGTCGTTATTTTGTTGCTCGAAAACCGCTTGAAATTCTCGGCGTGCAGGTACGATGCGACCCAAATCAAATAGGGCTAAAGCGCGCTTAATGCCGGGCTCTAATTTAATACGCTGCATGATGGATGATGGCACATGCGTCGGTGTGTGGTTCATGCTGGCACTCACCCCAATCTTTTGGCTGGCCAAAAATCCATAATAGTCGCGATGCTGAGCCGCCACTTCATAGTAGGGATGGCTTTGCGAGGCAGAAGCACCCAGTGAGGAAAGGGCGCGGCCTTGCCAATACTGCCATTTAGGCTCTTGTTTGAAATCACTGTCGGTTAGCTTGAATAGATGTGTGTACAGAGGCCAGTTTTTAGAGGTAATGGCGCCTTGTAAAAAGTCTTGTTGTAGCTCATCACTGAGCAGGGTATTGGTTTGTGCCAGTTCGTACCATTCATAAATATTGCTGGGTGATTGCAATGCACTGGCGTGTAGAGCGGTTTTTTTCAGTGCTTGTTTTTGATCCTGATCTAATCCAGAAAAAACGGCATGGTTTGCGTAATCCATTAAAAATTCAGGATGCTTCTTAAGGGCTTTTTTTAACACCATGAAGCGTACTTCTGGGGTTAGGCTGATGGCTTTTTGTTCGGTGAAAACTAAATTAGGATGACGCCAAAAGTGTTCCACCTGTTTGGCTTTTGCAAGATAGCTTTTGTCCATGCGACGCTTTAAATAACGTACTAACTTATGCTGGCGTTGGGGCAGTGCATTGATCATGCGTTGATAAATTAAATCTTGGCTTAAATAGCCATAACGTTTCCAGTCGGCAAATAAACGATCACATGCCTTGGGCAGGGAAATACCGCGCAACCAGATTTCTTGTCCTTCGCGGATGGCATCAAACTGCTTTTTAGTTTGCGCCAGTGCTTTTACGCGATTGCATTGTAAAGACAAGTTAGACGTGGGTTGATAATAAGATAGGAAAAGATTCCACTCTTGACGGCGAGCTAAATACGTCAGCCAGCGTTTTTGTAGCTGTATGGCCGGTGGTTGTTCTGCGTATTGTTTTAGGAAGCGGTCAATTTCTTCAATGGGCTTTTTATGAAACTGAGTTTGCAGCCAGCGTGCTTCTAAATAGGGGGCAAGGGGGTGGTTTTTAAGCTTTTCAAAAGCCGTTTGAAATTGACCATAGTGGCGCTTATTAAGGAGTTGTTCAGCTTTAAGGAATTCATCTTGGCCTGGGGTCATAGCCAGCGCACTGCTGGACAATACCAGCAGTAAACATCCGATTGTCTTTACCCAATGCCCCATATGTATCTCCCCTTTACTTAATTTCAGCATAGCTGAAATTTGAAAGAGAAGATGGGTTTTACGTCTCTATTTTTAATAGAGCCTAGGAATAAGACTAGCTTTTGCTAAGTAGTAAAAATAATGTGAATGAAAGCCGATTATTACGAGCGTGATTCTTAGTCCAAACTGGGATAACTGTGAGCCTATGGAAAACATAGGCTCACAGTATTTGGTCAGTCTGCGATGACTATCGCATTTTGTTCTAATTGCGCCTGTTTTTTCTTAAGCTTTTTCTGGTCATTTAGTACCAGAAGGCAAGGGGTTAAAATGAGCGTCAGCACGGTGGCAAAGCTTAATCCCCCGGCAATGGCGGTGGATAGCTGAGTCCACCATTGGGAGCTTGGCGCATCCACCAGAATCTCACGGCCAATTAGGTCAATATTGAGTTGATACACCATAGGAATCAGGCCACAAACCGTGGTGATGGTGGTCAGTAATACGGGGCGTAAACGTTGAGCGCCGGTTCTGAGAGCCGCGTCTACTGGATCTAGGCCTTCTCGTTTAAGGCGCGCATAGGTGTCGATGAGCACGATGTTGTTGTTCACGACAATGCCCGCTAGGGCGATCATGCCAACCCCGCTCATAACGATACCAAACGGTTCGCCACGAATCATAAGCCCCATGTAGACACCGGCAAACGAGAGCACAATGGCGCTGAGTACCAAGCCTGCCCGATAGATGCTGTTGAATTGCGTCACCAAGATCACCACCATCATAAAGATGGCAAAGAAAAAGGCCTGTATGAGGAATACGCCCGTTTCGATTTGATCCTCAGCATCTCCCTTAAAGCGATAATTCACCCCCATTGGGATATCCGCTTGTTTTAGGGCGGCTTCAATTTTCATGCGCTTCTCATTAGCGTTGACGCTATCTATGACATCCGCCTCAATCATGTAGCGAATATTGTTACCGGTGCGAATGAGGTTGCCGCTTTGTGGCTTGGCCACTTTTTCGGTAAAACTGCTGATGGGGACAAGCTCTCCTTGAGAAGAAACTCGCAGTTCATCTAATTGATCTAGGTTGCGGCTGGTGCTGGGTAGGCGTAAACGAATGTCTACTTCATCATCGGCGTCATTGGGACGGTACGATCCAAGATTCAAACCTGAGGTGACCATTTTTACTAAACTGCCCACGCTGGCAATGCTGGCTCCCATGCGGCTGGCTGCCTCGCGATCCACATCTAATTCCCACTCAATACCTTCTAATGGACGGCTGTCTTTAATATCGCGAAGGTCTGGGTCTTTTTCGAATTGCTTGCGAATTTTATCAACCACGGCCAATAAAACCGGATCATAAGCCCCTGATAGTTCCAGCTGAATGGCTGCGCCACCGGCAGGGCCGTCTTCTTTCTTTTTGGTTTCGATGATGACGCCGGGGATGTCTTGAGTGCGTAAGCGGATGTCTTCTAAAATATCTTTGGCTAAACGACGGTTTTGCCAATCTTCTAGTTCCAATTGAACACGACCCACTAAATCCACTGGGCT
>JBFEWA010000223.1:0-5624 GCA_041546605.1 Bermanella sp. | reverse complement strand
CTGAACAATACGTGCTGCAATGTGTTGCGGCACCTTTACCACATGATCTTCCGCCCCGATCCATTGATTACTTAACAAAAAAAGCAACACAGCAATAATCAACCCAGAACCAATCATGGGGATTTTAAAGCTCATTGGGTCAGTAAAATGTAACTGCATTATCGCCCTGGCTCCGGCGCTTCTGTCACTAAACCAACCCCTTTCGCGCCGGCCGCTTGTAAAGTGCTCATCAGATCAATGACTTTACCATAAGCCACCGCCTGATCACCGCGAACCAATACTTCTGTATCGGGCTGTTGGCTTAGAATTTTGCCAACATATTTGTGCACATAATCGAGGTTCACCGCTTTATCTTCTTCGCGACCACGCTCAATGATGTAATGACCATTGGATTTAATGGTGACTATTAAAGGCTCTTTATTTTTATTGGATTTAATGGGCTCGCTCGCCACTTTAGGTAAATCCACCTTTACCCCCTGAGTCAAAACAGGGGCTGTAATCATAAAAATAACCAAGAGCACCAGCATGACATCTATGTAAGGCACCACATTCATTTCGGCAATTGGGCGACGCTTCTGCTTAGCCATTCTTTTCTACCGCTGCCGTTTGTGTGGTTGGTGGCACAGGGGTTTCCGGTACAACTTTGTTCTTTTTATAAACCTGACGGTGCAAAATACTAACGAACTCTTCACCAAAGGTTTCGTAACTGCTCACTACCTGATCTACTTTAGTCGTAAAGCGGTTATAAAAAATCACCGCTGGAATCGCCGCAAACAAACCAATGGCCGTTGCAATCAAGGCTTCTGCAATACCAGGGGCAACCGTTGCTAAGGTGGCTTGATGCACATTAGCCAAGCCGCGGAAGCTATTCATAATCCCCCAAACCGTACCAAACAAACCCACATATGGGCTGGTTGAACCCACGGTGGCTAAAAACGGTAAATGCAACTCTAATAATTCAGATTCACGAGTGGTGGCCACACGCATGGCACGCTGAGTACCTTCCATTACGGCTTCTGGGTCAGCATTGCTTTGTTGTCTTAAGCGACTGAATTCACGAAAACCCGCGGTAAAAATATTTTCCACACCAAAAGCCGGTGGCTCTTGGTTAATCTCTTTATACAACTGGCTTAAGTCCATGCCTGACCAAAAGCGATCTTCAAATTCCGCAAAACTATTTTTGGCAGCATTCAATACACGCTGACGCTGAATGATGATCATCCAAGAAGCAAATACAGCTGCCATCAGTACCAGCATAACCAGCTGTACCACCACACTGGCATTGGAAATTAACGACCATAAGGTCATGGAATCATTCACACACTACTCCTTGCTCATCAAGTTTCTTGATGACGTCGATAATGGCTTGTGGAATCGCCATTGGCTTTTTTTCAATTGCATCGATACACGCCACTGTGACTTCAGCCTGTACCTTTTGTTCATTTTCGCTATGTATTACTTGCTGCATTTTTAATGATGCTTTTTTAATTTGTGTTACTGTCACTGTAACGGTCAAATCATCATCAAGCAGGGCTGGCTTTTGCCATTTGATATTCATATCCCTGAGCACAAACAATACGTTGTCTTGTTTTAATTTGGATTGGTTAAAACCCAAAGCACGCAACCATTCTGTACGTGCGCGTTCAAGAAAATACAAGTAACGGGCATGATAAACAATACCCCCAGCATCCGTATCTTCAAAATAAACACGTACCGGCCATTGAAACACATTAGTCATTTTTCGACCCATCTGTGGGTGACAAGCCAAAATGTCGATAGGCGTGTTCTGTCACCACGCGCCCTCTTGGGGTACGCATCATAAAACCTTGCTGAATTAAATACGGCTCTAATACATCTTCTATGGTGTCACGCTCTTCACTAATAGCAGCTGCTAACGAATCCACCCCCACAGGGCCGCCGCCAAATTTTTCAATCATGGCTAATAGTAAACGGCGATCCATGTGATCTAATCCATGAGTGTCCACATTCAACATATTTAGCGCCAAATCTGCCATATCTTGTGTCACCACACCTGTGCCTTTCACTTCGGCGTAATCTCGAACACGACGCAATAGTCGGTTGGCGATCCGTGGGGTTCCGCGAGAACGCATGGCCACTTCCCTTGCCCCTTGCCCTTCAATTTCAACCCCTAATAACGACGCACTGCGACTGACAATGCCGGTCAAATCCGCCACATTATAAAATTCCAAACGCTGCACGATACCGAAGCGATCACGTAATGGCGAAGTCAACAAGCCCGCTCGAGTAGTAGCACCTATTAATGTGAACGGCGGCAAATCAATTTTAATGGAGCGCGCCGCAGGCCCTTCACCGACCATGATGTCCAATTGGTAATCTTCCATGGCTGGATATAAAACTTCTTCTACGGAAGGGCTTAAACGATGAATTTCGTCAATGAACAACACGTCCCCTTCTTCGAGATTGGTCAACAAAGCAGCCAGATCCCCTGCTTTTTCCAATACAGGGCCCGAGGTGGATTTAATATTCACGCCAAGCTCGTTGGCCATAATGTTGGCCAACGTGGTTTTACCCAAGCCCGGCGGGCCAAAAATCAAGGTATGATCCAATGCTTCATTACGGGCTTTAGCAGCGCCAATAAAGATTTCCATTTGTTCGCGCACCGCAGGTTGGCCTTCATAATCCGCCAGCTTAGTTGGGCGAATGGCACGATCCTGTGGCGATTCTTGCTGAATGAGCTGCTCATTATCGGCACTCATAAAACGATCACTTTCAATCATAATGCAATCTCTTTAATTACTGCTTGAGCATGCCTTTCAATGCTAAACGAATCAAATCCTCAGCACTGGAGATGGGTTCTTTAATAGCCGAGATGGCTTTGGCTGCTTCTGTCGGCTTGTAGCCAAGGGCGATCAAAGCGCCTTCGGCTTCTTGAATCCACTGATCTTGGCCCATGGGCTGTGGGTTGGCCGCTGCCATTAGTGGCAGATCACTGTCCACTTGCCACTCTTTAAGGCGATCTTTCATTTCCACCACTAGGCGCTCAGCGGTTTTCTTACCAATGCCGGGAATGCGCACTAACGTGGCGGTATCACCATCGTGAATGGAGCGCACAAAGGACTGCGCTTCAATGCCAGATAGAATAGCCAAGGCCAATTTAGGCCCCACGCCAGAGACTTTGATTAAGGCGCGAAACAACGCTCGTTGCTGTTTATCGGCAAAGCCAAATAACAACTGGGCATCTTCGCGCACCACAAAGTGAGTATGCAAAGAAACTTGTTGTCCGAGTTCTGGTAACTGATAAATGGTGGTCATAGGGGCTAACACTTCATAGCCTATGCCGTTGACATCAATTAGGAGTTCAGGGGATTGTTTTTCAATGAGGGTGCCACTAATTCGACCGATCATAAAACGCGCTACTTAATTATTAGAATACTGTATTTATAATCAGTAGAGGGTACCCAATCCATTGGGATATGGCCAGCTTTAGGGGCTAAAAGACTTTTAATCGTCCGCGTTTTTGCTGACTGCCTCCCGCTTGGGCCACTAAATTTTGGGAAGAGTACGCATGCGTAATGGCGATGGCCAAAGCATCTGCCGCATCCGCTTGCGGCTTACCCGGCAAACTCAGTAAAACCTGCACCATGTGCTGCACTTGTTCTTTCTCAGCCCCACCTCGTCCGGTGACCGCTTGTTTAACCGCGCGGGCTGCGTATTCGAATACGGGCAACTCCTGCATGGAGGCTGCCACTATGGCACTGCCACGAGCTTGGCCCAGTTTTAAGGCTGAATCGGCGTTTTTTCCCATGAAGACTTGCTCAATGGCAAATTCATTGGGCTGGTACTCGTCAATGAGCTGGGTAACACAGGTATAAATCTGCTTAAGACGGAACGCCAAATCCTCACTGGTATCAATACGGATACAGCCCGAGGTGAGGTAGCGTAACTTACTGCCCCGAGATTCGATGATGCCAAACCCAGTTAAACGTGAACCTGGGTCGATTCCTAAAATAATGGACATTCAGTATCCAATGCTGATGGCACAAGCCAGAATGAAAAATACGAGCAAGAAATATATCAGATCCCACCTATGTGCTCTAATAGTAATTAGATACAGACACGAGACACACCATGCCCACCCTGCTGTTACAACTAAACCTTAAACAATGGGACAAAAGCCAGCGCAGCGAAGCTGATGAACTTAATCGCAACACGTTTCATACTCGCCACGCAGTTCAATCTAGACCTGAGTTTAAAATTCTCGATACCCCATGTTTGCTGGATCAGTTTGCTTTGGACTTCACTCAAGCTCAGCCTCAATGGCAAATAGGCAAACAAGCCGGTCGCCCTGTCAAAATGGGATTACAACAAAATGGCAGCGCGTTATTGGATCGCTTTGTTTTGCAGCGCAACCCCTCAGAACAATTACAGCTGTGCTTTTATAACAGCCCACAAGAACTGGTACCCATTGGTACGCTTGCAGAAAACTGGATTGAAGCCACATACCAATGGCGGTACCGCACAGAGGTGAACCAGAAGATTTTCTGGCAATACGAAGAAGTGACGTTGAACGCAGCATTAGCAGAGCATTACGCAGAGGATTTCTTTTTAACCCACGAACCCGCTCAAACGTTTTATAAAGATCTGAAATAAAAAAAGAAGCCCGCGGGCTTCTTTTAAAATCAAATACCTTTCTAAGTCGTTCTGAGCGTTTTTCTGACTAGGCAAAATGTTCTCGCTGGAAAGGCGCATAGCGGAGCTATGTAACTGACCAGCGAGGTTATTTTAACAACGTCAGAGAATCGCCTCAGGACGACTCATCTTATTTAGTTTCTTTTGGACGCAACTGAATACCCACTTCACGTAGGTTCTTAGCCGGCACTTCACCCGGAGCCGCTGTCATCACACACGCTGCGGACTGAGTTTTCGGGAAGGCAATTACTTCACGAATACTTTCAGCGCCGGTCATTAGCATGATTAAACGGTCAAGACCAAAGGCCAAACCTCCGTGTGGTGGCGCACCAAATTGAAGTGCATCTAGCAAGAAGCCGAACTTCTCACGTTGCTCGTCTTCAGAGATGTTTAGAATCTCGAATACGGTTTTTTGCATTTCTTGATCGTGAATACGAATCGAACCACCGCCTAACTCAGTACCGTTTAATACCATGTCATAAGCACGTGAAAGTGCTGTGGCTGGGTTGGCTTTTAGCTCTTCTGGTGAACAAGATGGCGCTGTGAACGGATGGTGAATCGCTGTTAGGCCACCTTCAGATGTTTCTTCAAACATTGGGAAATCCACAACCCATAGTGGCGCCCATTCGCGAGTCAGCATGTTTAGGTCAAGGCCTAATTTCACACGCAATGCACCTAATGCTTCGTTTACGATGGTTTCTTTATCCGCACCGAAGAATACGATGTCGCCGTTTACCGCGCCCACTTTTTCCATGATCTTCATGGTGTTGTCATCGCCGATGAACTTGATGATTGGCGATTGTAGACCTTCAACGCCTTTTTCAATTTCGTTCACCTTGATCCAAGCCAGACCTTTGGCACCGTAAATACCCACAAACTTGGTGTATTCATCGATTTGCTTACGGGACAGCTCAGCACCACCAGGTACTTTAAGAGCAGCAACACGGCCTTTT
>JBFEWA010000374.1:0-3060 GCA_041546605.1 Bermanella sp. | reverse complement strand
GCAGCCACAACCGCGGCGGAGCGTGGTCATCAAGTTACCTTGTTTGACGGGGCCAGTGAGATTGGTGGGCAGTTTAATATTGCCAAGCAAGTACCAGGCAAAGAAGAGTTTAACGAGACCATTCGTTACTTTGGCAAGATGATCGAAAAAACGGGCGTTGCGTTGAAACTGAATACCCGAGTGGATGCGCAACAGCTGATTGAGCAAGGCTTTGATGAAGTCATGTTAGCCACGGGCATTGTGCCGCGCACTCCTGAGTTAGAGGGGATTGATCATCCTATGGTCATGAACTACCTAGATGTGTTGCGTGATAAAAAAGCCGTGGGTAAGCGCGTGGCTGTGATGGGCGCGGGCGGTATCGGTTTTGATGTGTCTGAGTATTTAACCCATGGTAAAACCTCCCCAAGCTTGAATAAAAATGAGTTCATGAAAGAGTGGGGTGTGGATCTAACCGTGAGTAACCCGGGCGGTTTGGCCAGTGATGCTGAAGTGGAAGCCTCGCCTCGTGAAGTGTTCCTGTTGCAACGCAAGAAATCCAAAGTGGGTGCGGGTCTTGGTAAAACCACAGGTTGGATTCACCGTACTACCTTGAAGCACAAGGGTGTGAACATGATCAATAAGGTGAATTACCTGAAAATCGATGATCAAGGTTTGCACATTGATGTGGACGGCGAGCCAATGTTGTTAGAAGTGGACAATGTGATCGTGTGTGCTGGTCAAGAGCCGTTACGCGAGCTGCAAGCACCTCTGCAAGAAGCGGGCATTTCTGTGCACTTGATCGGTGGTGCGGATAAAGCCGCTGAATTGGATGCGAAACGTGCCATTAAACAAGGTACTGAGCTTGCCGCTGCGATCTAACGCTAACGGCTTGGTTTAATCCAAACGAAACCCCCTTGCCTGTGGAGACAGGCAAGGGGGTTTTTATTGGGCGGTGAATCACATATTGGCAAGAGCTGGCTAAAAGTTAAGCAAATAATGTTTGCCTTATCACAGCTTGTACTTGGGAACTGTCCTAGACTGAAAGCATAAGAGGGAAGGCGTATCACATGGCAAACACAGCACTCGATTGGGTTCATCCCATTTCCAGTCATATTGAGACCTTATTAATCTTCAAGGACAGTGAAGTGGTTAAGGTGCTGGATCATGACCAATTAGACGCATTGCTGGATGGTGAAATCAATTTGCCGGGTCACAATGGCTCGGTTCGTGCGGTGTATGTACAAGCCAATCACGACTGGCTGATTCAAGCCCTGGTGTGCTGCATCATCCCGTTAGATGAACAAGGCTATTGCGAAGAGGACTGGCAATTACCCTTGCAGCGCTTGTGTGATACGGCCGGCCCGGGCCCTGATTTTGGTGGCGGTCGCATTCGATTAGCGTGTCGCAGCCAATGTCCTATCTCTGGATTAAAAGACACCTTGTGGGACCCTTCAACCGTGGTGTTTTCTGCTATTAATCAAGCTTTGGATGACTCCCAAGGGGAGTTGATTCATAAGGATATGCTTGAAGGCGTGACCGAAGAAAATATGGGGGCCATTAAGCGCACGCTGCGTAATGAAGAAATTACCTATCGCAACCATATACAACAGTTGCAGCAAGATCTTGAGCGCCAAAAATTACTGTCTGAGCGTTTAGCTGATGAGCTGGAGCAATTAAAACAAAAGCGCACATCCTTAGGCGAATATGAGCTTAAGCAAGAGAATGAACGTTTGAATATGAAGCTCAGGGAGCTTCAGGTCACTGTTGAAAAATTAAGGGGTGAGTCGTCAGAATCGTCTGATCAGGATGAATTGAAAGATGATGACATGGTGGCTCGTATGGAACAGGCAGAGGTCATGAGTGTGGTGTTTCACCCAGGTGTGGGTCATGTGAACTTGCAACCCCATCAATTGCTGGATTATTTAGACGACCCCATTGCCTATGCGGCACATCATATTGGTTTGAGTCAGGCGCAATATTTGATTTGGCTTAGGCATCATGATCACCCTAATTGCGTGGTATGCGACGACCCCATTCCTTTGATCGGCAACCCTAGAATTTTTGATGATCAAATGGATATTTATTGCGATCAGCATAAGCCCCTTGATTAAGCTTGCGTGTTGTGGACACTAGCGTTTTTGCTTATGTGTTCATTGACCATGATTCCTGCGGTTCCCATTCAATCCATTGATTTATCATCCCTTGGCATTCATGACGTGACTGTTTATGTGAAACGTGATGATTTAGTGGATCCTGTCATCAGCGGCAATAAGCTGTACAAATTAAAATATCACCTAGACGCGTTTAAGCAGCTTAACAAGCACACACTCATTACCTTTGGTGGCGCTTACAGTAATCATCTGCATGCAACGGCCTATGCAGGTAAAACCTTAGGGTTTAATACCGTGGGCTGCATTCGAGCAGAAGCCCACGAGTTAAAGAATCTGACACCCACGTTAAAAGACTGCGTTGCATGGGGTATGCAATTAGAGCCCATGTCTCGCTCCGAATATAAATTAAAACAAAATTCCCTGACGGCTCAGGCCATTGAGCATAAATACCCAGAAACGTACTGGGTTCCTGAAGGTGGTGCCGGTGAGTTGGGGGTTAAAGGGGCCGAGCTTATGCTGGCGGGTGTGGATCAAACACAGTACGACGTGATTCTTTTGGCATGTGGTACCGGTACCACGCTAGCGGGTGTGATTCGAGCCAGATTAGAGAATGTAAACATAATAGGCGTGCCTGTTTTAAAAGGCGCAACGTGGATGCAACAAGAAGTGGAACAATACTTATCCGCTGAGAATTTAAATTGGCAGCTGGCTTATGATTATCACTTTTCCGGTTATGGAAAATGGCAGCCGGAATTAATTGAATTTATGAAGCAGGTTAAAGCACAAACGAATTTAGAGTTAGACCCGATTTATACTGGCAAGGCATTTTACGGTTTGGTGGATTTGATTAAAAAACAAATCATAAAGAAGGGCAGTCGTGTATTGTTTATACACACAGGAGGGTTGCAAGGGTTTAGAAGCGAGACGTTCTAGGCGTGGAAGTAAAACTTCCACGCCTTAATTGCCTAAG
>JBFEWA010000337.1:0-3581 GCA_041546605.1 Bermanella sp. | reverse complement strand
GGTGTGGCGCGTATGGTGCGTTTGCTTGGGCTAGAAGCCGCATTCCCATTCCTAATGGAAGGCAAGCAGCTAAACCCAGAAAAAGCCTTAAAAGCCGGCTTGATTCATGAGTTGGCCGATGTTGCTGATGATCTTATCTCCAAAGCGAAAACGTGGATTAAAGCCAACCCTAAATCCACCCAACCTTGGGATGTAAAATGCTACAAACTACCAGGGGGCGCACCAAGTCATCCTGCAGTGGCGCAAAAGCTGGCCATTGTGCCTTCGATTCTTCGCCAGAAAACCAAAGGCTGTTACCCAGCCCCAGAAAAAATTCTGGCCGCAGCGGTGGAAGGTGCACAGGTGACATTCGATCAAGCCTGTACCATCGAAAGCCGTTATTTTACTGAACTCACTACCAGCCAAATTGCTAAAAATATGATTGGCACCTTCTGGTTTCAATTAAATGAAATCAAAGCCGGTGGCTCTCGTCCTGATGGCATTGATGCCTACACCACCAAAAAGGTAGGAGTTTTAGGCGCAGGCATGATGGGTGCTGGTATCGCCTATTCCACCGCGATGCGTGGTATCGAAGTGGTGTTAAAAGATGTATCACAAGAGGCGGCTGAAAAAGGCAAAGCGTACAGTGAAGGCTTGTTGAAAAAACGCGTGTCGCGCAAACAAATGACGCAAGAGAAAGCCGATAGCATTTTGAATTTAATTAAACCCACAGCCAATGCCGAAGATTTAGCAGGCTGTGATTTAATTATTGAAGCGGTATTTGAAAACCGCGAATTAAAAGCCAAGGTCACGCAAGAAGCCGAGCAATTCATGGCACAAGGCGGTGTGTTTGCTTCAAACACCTCAACCTTACCGATTACGGGCTTGGCCACTGCATCAAAAGACGCCAGTAAATTTATTGGTCTGCATTTCTTTAGCCCAGTGGATAAAATGCCATTGGTTGAGATTATCAAAGGGGAGCAAACCAGCGACGAAACCTTAGCCCGTGCATTTGATTTTGTTTTGCAAATCAACAAAACCCCAATCGTGGTGAATGACAGCCGTGGTTTCTTTACTAGCCGCACCTTTGGTACCTATGTGAACGAAGGCTTGCGTATGCTCGCCGAAGGCATTGATGCGCAGTTCATTGAAAGTGCGGCACTGCAAGCCGGTATGCCCATTGGCCCATTGGCGGTACAGGATGAAGTATCCCTCACCCTAAGCCGCAAAGTGACTCGTCAAACCCGTGAAGACTTACAAGCAGAAGGCAGTGATTTACCTGTATCACCAGCTGAATCATTAGTGGATCGTATGATTGATGACTTCCAGCGCGAAGGCAAAACCGCCGGTGCGGGTTTCTATGAATACCCAGCCAAAGGTAAGAAGCATTTATGGGCTGGTTTGAAACAACACTTTGCCAAAGCCGATGCGCACATTGATTTCGAAGAAGCCAAAGAACGCTTATTGTTTATCCAAGCCATCGAAACCTTGCGCTGCTATGAGGAAGGAGTGCTTACCAGTGTGCGTGACGCCAATATTGGCTCCATCTTTGGTATCGGCTTCGCCCCTTGGAGTGGCGGTGCTATTCAATATGTGAATCAATACGGTGTGCGTAATTTCTATCAACGGGCAAAAGCGTTAGCGGATCAATACGGGGAGCGCTTTAATCCTCCAAGCATTTTGGAGAAACAAGCAGAGAACAACCAAGCCTTTGTTTAATCGCTCATTAACCTAAGAAAAGCCGCTTATGCGGCTTTTTTTTATTCAGAGATTAGCTCTCTTCCTCACCTACCCAACCTAGATTGGCAGCTCTCGTCTAGCCCCGTAAGGGTATGTCAAAACCAGCCTAAGCTATTGAAGGAGTTCGCTTTTTGGATGATTTCAACTAAGCTAGGTAAAAATATATTTAAGTATGCAATATGTCATTGATTCGAGTTTTTTTAATCACCCTCTGCACAATATTCGGCTCTATCAATGTGGGGGTTGCCGATGATCTGTTTGAGCTCAGTTTAAGTGATTTAGAAAACATAACGGTTCAAGTGGCGTCTTTATTTGAAGATGACGCAATGGATGTTGCCTCCTCCGTGGCTGTCATAGAGCACAGTCATTGGCATAACCGAGGCTCTCTGACTCTCGGCCAAACCCTAGAAGCCGTCCCAGCTGTGTTTGCAAACTCCACTTGGGGTGGCAGTGAAGTACTGGCCATTCGCGGCTACGCCACAGAGTTATCCGTAAGAGGGATCTCCTACTCCCTTGATGGCATACCACTTGGTACATATGTCTATGCTAATACGGGTTACGCCATACCCCGCATGCCCCTAGATTTGATGCAACGTATAGAAATGATTCGAGGCCCAGGATCGGCCTTATACGGCAGCGATGCCTTTCATGGTGTTTTATCCTTTAATTTGGCACGGGCCCCTATCTCTCAAACCCAAGCAGAAGTGAGTTTAGGCAGCGATCACCTGCAACAATTCAGCACCACCAATAGCACTGTAAATCAAAAATGGCGTATGGACTCCGGCCTATCGTATCAACAAGATGGCCCTTACGATTATACTTATGAATACACCAATCCAGACTCGGGCGCCATTGAGAGCTCTACTCGTGAACAGTCCATTAAGAATTTAAGTGCATTCATCAAAGCCGAATATGGCAGTCGAACTGACAGCAGTGGTAAATGGACAAGTATTGCGTTTCATAACTCATTAGAGGCGCGACAGTTCCAAGGCATTGGTCGTCAGTTTTTTTCACCACTTGAAAATATAATCCAATTGGAAAGTTTAAGCCTATCCACCAATACTGACTCATCTGATACGGATTCCCAGTTTTCACTTATTAGTATTCGCAATGAAGTGCTACTAGACAATGCCATGGAGTTAAAAAATCAAATTCACTTTTGGCAAAGTGAACACCTATGGACGTTTGATAATCGCGGGTATCCAGATTCTTTAACCACGATCAGTAATACAACACTTGCTTGTAAAACTAATGAGGCTGATACCACGCCAAACCCACTCTATTGTCCTCATTTGCGTACCCAAAGTGCAAATGAGCAACGAATAGGCTACCAAGTACAAATAAAACAACAAGACAATCAATGGAATACTCAATGGATTCTCGGTGCTGGGTATGACCAAATAAAAGTCTTAGAAAGCCGCTTTGAACGCCGCGATCTAAATGACGATTTAATGATTGGCTACGACAATACCTATGAAGGTGATGAACGCCAACTTAGCCATGCACTGGCTCAAGGCCGAACTGGATTTAATAACGATAAATGGCTATTAAGCTATGGCGTGCGCTGGGACAATTATAGCGACGCAGACGACCACCTATCCCCAAGACTAGGCTTGGTACACAGGATCAATGAGCACTGGCGAGAAAAACTGCTTTATGGCCATGCCTATCGAGCCCCAACCGCATTAGAGTTAAAAGGTTCTAGCTCTTCGGTATTAGGAGACCAAAACCTAAAAGCAGAAACCATAGATTCGTTTGAATATGTGCTCATGTACCAAAATACTGATTTCACTTTTGAATCCGTATTCTTCACAAGTAAATGGCAAGACGCTATTGCTTTAGTGCCTGTCGCCACAGGTAGC
>JBFEWA010000496.1:0-1662 GCA_041546605.1 Bermanella sp. | reverse complement strand
CCGTACTGAGAACGTGAGCCCTTCTATCCCAAGCCCTGTAGGAGCGTTTGCGGGTATGACTGGTATGCTTGGCATCGGATTTGTGACCGCCATCTTTGGTTTATGGTTATTACTGCCTGAAAAAGTAAACGGCTCCGGATTGGGCGTACCAAAAGAATTGGTGCTCTTAATTGTTATCGCATCAACCGTGTTCCTGCTTAAGAAAATTCCAGGTCAAATCGGTACATCCTTAAGCCGTCAGTACAAAATCTTCAATAATAAGCACACTTGGGTAATGAGTGTTATCTACACCATGACCTTCGGTTCTTTCATTGGATTTGCAGCGTCTTTCCCATTAGCGATTAAAGTGATCTTTGGTTACCAGCACATCGTGGTCGATGGCGTGATGACTCACGATACTATCAATCCTAATGGCCCTTCTGCTCTCATGTATGCTTGGATGGGACCATTTATTGGTGCCTTGATTCGTCCAGTGGGTGGCTGGATTGCCGATAAGATTGGTGGCGCATTGGTCACTCAAATTTGTGCCGCTATCATGATCGCTGCGGCTCTCGGTGTGGCTTACTACATGCAAGCAGCCTATCAATCTGCGACCCCTGAAGAATACTTCGTACCTTTCTTCTTATTGTTCTTAGCCTTGTTTGCCGCCACTGGTATTGGTAACGGTTCTACTTTCCGCACCATTGCCATGGTATTCAATTCAGAACAAGCAGGACCAGTATTGGGTTGGACCTCTGCAGTGGCCGCCTACGGTGCTTTCTATATCCCTAAAGTACTTGGTGAGCAAATTAAGCTAACGACTCCTGAGTATGCACTGGTTGGCTTTGCGGTATTCTATGCTGTCTGCCTTGTGGTTAACTGGTTCTTCTACTTACGTAAAAATGGTGAGTACTACAATCCATAGTGCTTACCCTTCAATCAAAAAGCCCAGCTTAATGCTGGGCTTTTTTGTATCTGTTCTTAACGCAGTTACAAATAACACTTGTCTGCCACCCTCATCTGATTATTTTTACTAGGTCAATCTTACTGAATCTCGTTTATTCGATTCTTAGTCATAGCCTTTAACGCTCACACGTTTGTTGCTTATTTGAGACAAGTCCATTCAAATCAAATATAAATGGGTCTTCACATACAAAAACGGCCCCATCATAGGATGGAGCCGTTATTAAAGAGAACACCTAGATACATTAATGAATCTGGCTAATCACCTTCAATAGATTATTGGTTGAAATAACACCAGCCATAATACCATTACGAGTAACGAAAATACGGCGAATACCCGCATCTAACATAATGTCAGCTACTTTACTCAATGGTGTTTCTTCATCAATTTGAATCACTTTTGATGTCATTACCTTATTAACGGTACAGTGCTCATCCGCTTTCTGCATTAGTAATGAAACAATTCCATCATCATAATTTGTGCCAACAAATTCTGCGTAAACATCTTGCACTAACGCATTCTTTTCAGCATCCGTTTTACTTTCAAAGTTAATCACATCGGTTGCTGTAATTACACCCACAAGGCTGTGATCACTGGCAATGACAGGCGCACCTGAAATCTTATTCTTAATAAGAAAGGTAGACAGTCTTTTGATAGACCAGCCTTCGTATGCCATGAATACATCATCGGTCATGATGTCTTTTGCGGTTAATGTTGCT
>JBFEWA010000309.1:0-4039 GCA_041546605.1 Bermanella sp. | reverse complement strand
TACAGAGCATTGGGTTGCCGTTAATTGGATTATTACTGATCTGGCCCCTTGCGGCTGCAGCAGGTGTAGAGGGAGTGAGTTGGGCATATCTAGCAGCGACGGTACTGGTTGCAGTCTTTGGTGCGTGGGTATGGATTAATAATGGAGCTTCCAGGAAAGCTCAAGCTGAAACTCACTATTCATTCAGAAAGCTTTGGAGAAGCTGCAAGCATCTTTTTGTTATCTCCATCATGAATACATTAATAACGTGGGCTCCGCTACTCTTACTTGGTATATGGGGGAGTAGCGATGAGGTTGGTGTTTTTGGTGCTGCAACACGGTTGGCCGTGTTGGTTAGTTTTTTATTGATTACGCTTAATAATGTGATTGCGCCTAAATTTGCTGAACTTTATGCCACGGGTGATATCAATGCAATGGGGCAGATGGCAAGACGATCAGCAGCAATGCTCACCCTGCTGGTAAGTCCGATTTTTGTCCTGCTGTTCCTATATAGTACAGAGGTAATGCAGCTTTTTGGTCCAGGATTTTCGGTTGGTAGTGACGTGCTGATAATCCTCCTGCTTGGACAATTGGTCAATGTTATGACAGGTTCTGTTGGCTTCCTGCTAATGATGAGCGGAAATGAGCAAACGAACAGGACTATAGTAGTTGGTTCGACTATCGTACTATTGATTCTTGTAATAGCTTTGACTCCACAAATGGGGGGTACGGGTGCAGCGATAGCCACTTCTGTTGCTCTGGCAGTGAAAAACCTGATATCTGTTGTGGTCGTATACAAAAAATTTGGAATAATCACTATCCCTGGTTTAAAAATGTTCTTCAGACATGTTCGTGTGGTTGAAAGATGAAAATAATTAAATCCATAATTAACTCTCTTCGAATTTCGACAAGTGGAAAAAAAGTTGACTTTATGATTGCTGGAGTACAAAAGGCTGGTACGTCAGCGCTAGATGCCTACTTGAGAGGGCATCCAGAAATTTGCATGGCAGATGTAAAAGAGGTTCACTTTTTTGATCGTGATAAATACTTTCTGGGAGGGCCGAGCTATCTTGCTTATCATTCCCATTTTTCGCCAAGTGGTGCGAATAAACTATTGGGTGAGGCTACTCCTATTTATGCCTACTGGGATTCCTGTATTCAACAGATATGGAAATACAATCCAAAAATAAAAATTATTGTTGTTCTGAGAAATCCAATTGAAAGGGCTTATTCTCACTGGAACATGGAGCGTCAAAGAGGGTTGGAGGAATTGCCTTTTCTTGAAGCGGTTAAAAATGAAAGCAATAGATGCAAGAAGGATTTGCCCAAACAGAGTCGGGTATTTAGTTATGTGGATCGTGGATGGTACTCGGAGCAGATAAGACGAATTTGGCGTTTTTTTCCAAAGGAGCAAACATTGTTCATTAAGCATGAAAAAATGCTTTCATCGCCAAATGAAGCTCTTGAGGAGTTATGGGGGTTTCTAGAAGTGCCGCCAATTTCTGTAACAAAAAAAATGGTTCACTCCAGGAGTTATGAAAGTAAGATGACGCCAGAAGAATATGACATGCTAAAAAAACTGTATAGTCATGAGATAAAACAGGTTGAATCAATGCTTGGATGGGATTGTTCTGATTGGTTGTCGGGTGGTTTGTAAATACTTTAGAGAATAAAGTTGATGATGATAAATAATACTCCAGATCCAGTGCTGATTATCGGAATGCACCGCTCAGGAACGACAATGCTATCAAAGGTGCTGGAGAAAGGTGGCTTGTTTCAAGGATGGAGGAAAGAGCAAAATAATGAATCTACGTTTTTTATAAAACTAAATGATTGGATTCTACGTGAACTTGGCGGTCGGTGGGATGTGCCTGAGAATGTAATTGATATTGAGAGCCATGCGATAAGTCATGTCAATGCTATTGAAACATATATCCGAGATCAACTAGATTCACCGCGTTCACTGGAATATCTAGGTGTTAGTGAATTCTTAAAGTCTCGTTCGATATTTGGTATGCAGAATGCGTGGTGCTGGAAGGATCCACGAACCACGTTGTTGCTGCCTTTATGGCTTCGTATTTTTCCAAATGCAAAAATTATTCATATTCTTAGGCATGGGGTTGATGTTGCTAGCAGTCTTTCAGTTAGAACGAATAAATACCTGGAACAAAATAAAAGATCGTATAACCATCGTCGTGGGCTTTATTCATTGATGGGTAAGCGAGGTGTGTTTGTTGACAGCCCGCGCTGCCTTTCCCTGGAAGGAGGGTTTTCGCTATGGCAAGTGTATGTAGAAGCTGCGAAGAAGGCCAAAAATATGCAATCAGGAGGATTTATTGAAGTCAAGTATGAAGACTTATTGGCAAGCCCCAAAGAGGTTATTGCAAAAATATTTGACTTTTGTGAGTTGGATTCAAGTGGCCTAAATAGTAATTATCTTTCTCACTTTATTGATCGAAGTAAGGCTGAAAAATATTCGAATCAGTTAAAAAAATATGGATATTGATGAGAAAACAAAGTTGAAGTATATAAATGTCCCGCCGGGAGTGGTGGCGCTTATTATTTTTTTATGGCTTATCTTGCCATATGTGGCACTGAGGTTTTCAGAAGTCGCTCTAATTTCGCTAATTAATAGTTTTTATGTGCTATTGATGACAGCTTTTGCGATTTTAATAGCCATAATGAGAATGAAGTGGCAGAAAAAAGAGATGTTAATTGCTGTTATTTTGTTCCTGGTTGTGATGTATGGGCTTGTTAATGGGGGTGTGGTTGGCTGGTCTTTTTATGATATCGCGAAAGCAACATATGAAGAAACTATACATATTTTTATCTTTTTTTTAATCCTGCTTTCTCGCATAACAACAAGTGATTTGCAGCGTGCGCTTATTAGGCCGTTGCTTTTGTTTGCATTTCTTGATGCTGTTTATACTGTATATCAATACTTTTTTATAAAAGACTATACGGATCTGTGGTTCTATGAGCCGCTTACAAGGATGGGTTTTGAGCTTAAAGAATGGTCGTATGAGCGTTCAGGCACAATACGCGCAACAGGATTTTTTACCAGTCCTTTAGAGCATTCATACATAGTGAGTATCACATGTATGTATTTCGCATTGAAAAGCATCAAGGCGAATTGGAGATATGTTTTTCCCTTGTTATTTTATCTTATGATTGGTTATGCGACGAATGTTAGAACGTTTTATATAGGTTTTGGAGTGGTATTTATATTTTGGTTGTCTTACCGGCTTATAGGTGCGCGCCGGCCTTTTGTTCAATTAATGGTGATTCCATTTTTGGCTATTGTGGCAACATATTTAATGATCTATTCAAATGCAGACAGGCTAGATTTGTCATCCCTCGGAAGGTTGGCGCAATTAAACGAAATCATTTCGCTTCTGTTTTTATATCCAGAAGGCTTAGGTTTTGGGGCGGCAGGTTTTTCTAAATTGTATTCATTCGATTCTGCTTATGGTCCATGGTTGATCTCGCTAGGTGTTATTGGCGGAAGTTTGCTTATTTACTGTTACTACTGGTTGTCAAAAAGGCTAATGTATTCAATTCCTCTTGTTGTCCAGCGTAACGATTTGATTATATTGCTGACTTTGATTTGTTTTTCGGTGTATTTGGTTTACGCGTCACAGTTTCAATATGTCATGAATACCCCAGCTCGTTGGTATTATGTCATAGCTGCAGCAGTAGTGATAAATACACTTCGAGTAAGAAGAATAAAGGAAGCATGTATGGATTATAAATATGATTAAGCACGATAACATGAGTCATTTTCTTGTTGTCATATACAAGATTTCACTTGATGATTCGCCTACCATTGCTTCTATCTCGAGCTATTTTAATTCGTTTTCTGATGAGAAGGCTAAAGAGATAGAGCTAATTATTTGGGATAATTCTCCACGCCCAGATTACTCAGGCTTAAGCAAGTTAGAAAATATTCTTCCAATTAATATACGCTATGTCCATACACCGGAAAACAAGCCTCTGTCTGTTATATATAATAGTGTGGCTGCAGGTTTAGACGATAATGATTACTTAACGTTATTGGATC
>JBFEWA010000474.1:0-1874 GCA_041546605.1 Bermanella sp. | reverse complement strand
GTTTGGAAACATCAATTTGGCTTTTTCCAATACTTTAATGGCCAGTCCATGCTGACCACTTTCGCGTAATGCGCGGCCTAGTGCCACGTATTCTTTTTCTAAACCAGCACCGGCAATACCTTCTTGCTTAACAAGGTAATCTTGAGCGATTGCAATGGCACTCTGATACAAACCTTTTTCAATCAAGTAATAAATCTTTTGACGTTGAAAACGAGTTTCCGCTGGGAATTTGTGAGTACCTTGATCAAGGGCTGACCAAGCTTGTTCAAGATTATTCAGCTGCCAATGACATTGCGCCTTCAAGCTGTAAACCGACGCCATGGCGTCACCTACTTCGGCTGAATTTTCAATATCGTTTAATGCCAGTTGATATTCATTCATGGCGTAATGCACTTGTGCCAAGTAAATGTAAATCAACTTATCTTCTTGGCCCTGTTCAATAGATAACTCATATTGAATTTCAGCCATTTCATAATCCCCTTGTTTAAATGCCAATAGGCCTTTCAGCATATGATATTGCGGGTAATCCACTTTTATAGATTCACCGTTTTCATTAGGGGTTTCGATTTGTTTAAAAATCGCTTCGGCGCGATTTAAGTTACCATCACTGATTAACAGTGCGGCTAGGCCAAGATGATCCACCTCATTCTGACCATAGGCATTCGCCAGCAACAACATGCTCATTAGCGATAGCGTTAATTTTTTAACGAGTGTATTCATATCTGACTCTTACTTTTTACATCCGTGAAACACACGATTAATTCAAATCAAACCGAATGGTTTGCTCAAACCAGCCTTTCACCGGTTTACCTTGATATTGAGCAGGATCAAATTTCCATCCGCGAATATTATTCAGCGCCACTTGATCAAAGATGCCTGAAGGTACAGATTCTAGAATTTTGATTTTCTCAACCTGACCTAACGGGTTAATTAATAAATTAAATTTAACGTAACCCGTAATGCCTTTGGCACGGGCACGTTTTGGGTATTCCAACATTGGGCGAGAGTTGGGCAGAGGCAATACATCAACCGTATCTGCGGTCATGGCTACATTGTCTAAATCCCCAAGCATGCCATTACCAAGCCCCATATCATCGAGACTGAAACCCAAACCCATATCTACGCCACCAATCATGGAACTTAAATTCGCCGGTGGTGGCGGTGCATTTTGTGCCTTCGGTTTGGGTTTTGGCTTAGGCTTCTGCACTACTTTTTGTTGCTGCTGCTTTGCCTGTTTTTGCACACTGAAATTGATTTGATCTTTGTCACCGGCTTCATCGTTATTTTCTACATAACGATTCAGCATGAGCACTGAACCAAACACAATCAATGCACCAATGGCCATGGATAACGCCGCTGTCGCATGTTGCTTGGTGCGATTCGGAATATAGGTTAAAGGTGAGATGGATGTGTTCATGTGGTATCCCACTGCTTATGCAGTTGGGCCTCCTGCTTCCGCCTGCGTGGCTACGCCCACATCTTTTGCACCAGCTAATTTACATTGATCCACCACTTCCACTAATTTACCCGCAGGTACATTACTGTCGGTGACCACCAATACCGATTTTTGACTAGAGGCACGTAGTTGATCTTTGACCTGACCTTGTAACACCCAAATACGCACTGGTTCACCGTTCAAATACACATCACCCGTATTATCAATATAAACCCGAATGGATTTGGTTGATGCCGCAGTTTGCGTGGATGCTTGTGGGCGATCAATATCCAACTTCATATCTTTTACAAAGGTTGTGCTCACCATAAAAAAGATTAACAAGATGAAAACCATGTCAATCAAAGGTGAAATATCAATATCTTGTACTGCGGTTTCTTTCTTTCTTAATCTCATGATTCCACCTCATTGTGTGAAACAT
>JBFEWA010000140.1:0-7573 GCA_041546605.1 Bermanella sp. | reverse complement strand
TCATCAATTACACCAATGATGTCGGCAATTTTCTTACTGGAGGAATTAATTTCTTCCATGGCACCCACAGCTTGGCTAACCACCTCACCACCTTTCTGTGCTTTTTCTTGCGCATTGGCAGCAAGACCATTGGCATGCGACGCATTTTCACTGGTTTGACGCACCGAACTTGTCATTTCTTCCATGCTAGATGCCGTTTCTTCTAAACTCGACGCTTGCTCTTCAGTTCGTTGGCTCAAATCTGTATTACCTTGAGCAATTTCATTAGAACCGGTACTAACGGTATTGGCCGCTTCACGAATACGACCAATCACATCGGTCAAACGCTCACCGGTGGCATTAGCATCTTGTTTTAACTTGTCAAAAATACCTTGGTAATCCGCTTCGATGCGTTCATCCAATTTACCATGAGCCATGGCATCTAATACGCGAGCGGTGTCGTTGATGACATTTTCAGAAATGCTCATTAAGCTATTCAAGCCCATACACAAGTTTTTAAAGAAGCCAGTTTTGTCATCAGTTGTTGCACGACGACTTAGATCCCCTTTACCTGCAGAATCAATAATGGCATCCACTTCGTTCTCAACCGCCACTTCTTCTGTGCGATCATTCCATTCCACTACCGTACCTAAGCGCTCACCTTCATCACTCACAATTGGATTGGCAATTAACGCAAAGGTGCGACCACCTACCACGATTTGTGTGCGATAAGTATCACTCAAGGCATTAAGCATCTGACGCTGATGAGCTGGATTTTTATGGAATACATCGATATTACTACCAATCACTTTACTGGCTGTAAAGTTCGGTAAATCTTTGCGTACGTCCGCTTCGGCTGTGTTCAACATATCGGTGACAGCCTGGTTGGTATAAATGATGTCTTGATTGTTATCGGCAATCATGGTGTTAGACGAACAAGCATCTAACGCTAAGCGTACACGAGTATTTTCATCTGCTACGCGTTTCTGTTCCTTCTCGAACGCTAACTGTTCTGTCATATCATTCCATTCAACCACAGTACCGATACGTTTTTCACCATCCCATACTGGTGTTGCTACCAAGTCGAAAGTACGCCCACCTACCACAATTTTAGTGTTATAAGTATCACGCAGATCGCGCAGCATATTACGTTGATGACTTGGATTTTTATGGAATCCATCCACATTGAATCCCAAGAGCTGCTGTGGATCAAAATTCGGAAGGTCTTTACGAATATCATCTTGCGCATCCACCAACATCTCTTTAACAGAATGGTTTAAATACACAATATTCAAATCTTCATCGGCCATCATTACATTGGCCTGACACACATCCAGTGCACTGCGAGTTCTTGCGTTTTCTGATGCAAGCTTCTCTGTTTTCTCCTGTAGTTCTAGCTCAGCCGTCATATCATTCCATTCAACTACCGTTCCCAAGCGATCACCGGATTCTGAAAAGATAGGATTTGCGATTAAACTGAATGTACGACCACCAACAGTAATTTGGGTGCGATAGGTGGATGATAATTTTTCTACCATATTACGTTGATGACTTGGATCTTTATGGAAGATATCCACATTAGCGCCGATTAACTTAGATGAGTTAAAGTTAGGCAAATCATTTTTAATATCGGCTTCTGCTGTCACCATCATGTCTGTTACGCTTTTATTCATATAGCGAATATTGAAATCCATATCCGCCACCATCACATTGGCATTACAAACGTCTAATGCTTGCAGTAACATGTCACCGTCATCATTGCTGGATGATCCACCTTTACCAGATAAAGCTGATCTAATGCTATTACGAAGATTAACCATGGTATAGATAAGTTTCGCCAATTCATCCTTGCCTTTCATGGGCGGCTCATAAGAATAATCACCATTAGCGGTGGCATTAGCACTGCGCGTAGCTAATACCAGAACCGTCAAATACTTATGGGCTTGCAACCAACTTGCTATAAGACCTGCTAAACATAACAGGCTCAGTACTAGCAAAGGCGTTCCCGACTGATCACTGGGCATGGCAGAGTAGACGTATATCAGCCCAATCACGGGTAACACCCATGGCATGATGAATTTATACTGTATGCTTATGCGGCTTAAACTATCCATTTTTTTACCCACCTAGTCATCAATCGTTAGTAAGTTTTCAAGTTCTAATAGAATCACCATGTGTTTGTTCACGGTTACCAATCCTTTTATGAAATTTGAATTCTGATTATCCCCAAGGCCTTTATTTTTGGCCTCACCAATTGGAACGTCATATACATCACTAATGGCATCAACGATAATGCCCATAGTTCGAGAACCGGTGCTGGTGAAAATTTTCAATACCACTACAACCGTTTCCTCTCCATATTCTTTCACGTCTAAACCGAAGCGCTGCCTTAAATCCATGATCGGAACAATGGTGCCCCGAAGATTAATCACGCCTTTAATATAGTTAGGACTATTAGGAACCGGTGTAGCAGATTCCCAACCTCGAATTTCTTGCACCGCAAGAATGTCCACACCATATTCCTCTTCTGCCATGATGAAGGTTAGGTACTGTTCGGTTAGTACGTCATCTTCCATACTTGAGTGTTCTTCAATTTCGCTCACTGCACTCATGTTATCGACCATCCATTAAGCCGCTTTATGGCTGCCATCAATAATTTTAGCGCTGGTACCACTCATTTTGGATAAACCACTGATATCCACAATGAGTGCTACGGTGCCGTCACCTAAAATAGTGGCACCTGAAATACCATCTACGCGTTTATAATTTTCTTCTAAGCTCTTGATTACTACTTGTTGCTGGCCCATTAGTTCATCGACGACTACACCTATTTTTTCGCCATCGGTTTCAACCACCACAATGATGCTTTCATCCAAAGCACGTTTTTCTTTTTCAATATTGAAGACATCATCTAGCTGCACAATGGGTACATATTCATCGCGTAACTGTAAAACATCACTGTGACCACCCACATTGTTTATAGAGCGGTCATCTAATTGAATGGATTCCACAATGCTCACCAATGGGAAGATGTAAATCTCTTCACCTACTTTGACTAATTGACCATCCAAAATAGCTAATGTGAGAGGTAAGCGAATCACAAATCGAGAGCCTCTACCGCGTTCTGATGACACTTCGATTGAGCCATTAAGAGCTGCTATATTTCGACGCACCACGTCCATTCCCACACCACGGCCAGATAAGTCACTGACCACATCCGCTGTTGAAAATCCTGGTTGGAAGATTAAATCGAAAATTTGCTCTTGAGTTAAATTAGCCCCTTCCGCCACTAAACCTTTTTCGGTGGCTTTTTGTAAAATTCGGTCTGTATTTAAGCCTGCGCCATCATCTTTTATTTCAATGACGATGTTTCCGCTTTGATGGTATGCATTTAATATAACGGTCCCGGTTTCTGGTTTACCTGCGGCCACTCGATCTGCCGGCATTTCAATACCATGATCAATAGAGTTACGAATCAAGTGCACCATGGGGTCGCCGATTTTTTCCATCACGGTTTTATCCAATTCAGTGTTTTCACCGGACATAACCAGCTCGATTTTTTTATCCAGAGAAATACTCACATCCCGGACCAATCGAGGGAATCGACTAAATACAAAACTAATGGGCATCATGCGAATCTTCATGACGCTTTCTTGTAGTTCACGCGTGTTATGCTCAAGCTGCGCCAAACCTTCTTGCAGACGCTGCACACGGGTGATATCAAAGTTCTGACCAAGTTGACCTAGCATGGACTGGGTAATAACTAATTCCCCCACCATATTGATTAAGCTATCCACCTTATCAATGCTCACTCGGATAGATGAGCTCTCTTGCTGCTTGGCCGGTTGTTTGGCGGCTTTTTCTGCCACAACCGGTTTCGGGGCTTCTTCTGGCTTAGGTGTTGGTTCAGATTGGACTTCAGGTGCAACGACTTCAGTTTCTTCAACAGCAGGCGTTACGGCTGTGGCTTGAACATCCAATGGCGTAATAATGATTTCGGCATCATCGGTTACCCATTCAAATACTTCTTCGATTGCCGCTTTATCAATGGCTTTTTCAATGCGAATTTCCCAAATGAGATAACACTCTTCAGGATTCAAACTGGTGAAGATAGGTAAGCGAGAAGTATCCAGAGTGGTCTGCATCTGGTTATCACTCAGATCCGCCAGTTGACGGAACATACGAGCCGGTTCATTACCCGTTTGCAACAAAGTAAGTTCAGGAATAAAGCGAACCAACCAACCACCTTGACCACCATTACTATCATCACTTGGTGGAGGCGTTTCTTCTGTTGCACTTGATGCAGGAGATTCTCCACTGAGAATTTCTTCAAACTGTGCTTTAAGCTCAGTGGACTCATCTAAATCTGGGTCACTGCCTGCTTGCAAGTCCTGTAATAATTGACGAATGCAATCCACGCTTTTTAAAAGCAGATTTTGTATGTCTTGACTCATGGCCCGTTGGCCACTGCGAATTTGATCAAGGAGGGTTTCTAATACGTGGGTAAATTCAGCAACTTGGGTAAAACCAAACGTTCCTGCACCGCCTTTCATAGAGTGAGCAGCACGGAAAATGGTATTGATTACCTCAGCATCAGGGTCGACCATATCCATGTCGAGCAGACCCTGCTCCATGGCATCTAAACCCTCATAGCTTTCCTCAAAGAAAACTTGATGAAACTGGCTGAGATCAATACTCATAACCCTTAACCCAATACTTTTTTGATAGTCGTTAGTAATTGATCAGGATTAAAAGGTTTCACTATCCAACCCGTTGCTCCTGCACTCTTACCTTCCATTTTCTTATCCCCCGCCGATTCCGTGGTGAGCATCAAAATCGGGGTGAATTTATAATCTGGCAATTGACGCAAGTTACGGCAAAGCTCAATGCCATTCATATTTGGCATATTCACATCGCTTAACACCAAATCCACAGACTGCCCTTGTGCATACTTCAGGGCTTCTGTGCCATCACTGGCTTCCACCACATCATGGCCAGCACCCTTTAAAGTAAAGCTGACCATTTGGCGCATAGAAGCGGAGTCATCTACTGCTAATATCTTTGCCATAAACTAAAGTCTCCCGATCTTATTGACCACTAATGCCAATCTGGCGATCAATGCCTAATAATTTTGCAGTTGCTACCAAATGTTCTGATGGATTGGGCCAGGACAGCTTGCGATTATCTGCCTGTAACGCTTGATGAAAGCTTAAGAGTAACTGTAGTGCAGAGGTGTCTATTTGCTCGATCTCTGAGGCAAGTATTTCGACGTCATTGCCCGATTGAATCAAATTTTCCATTTGTGCATGCAGCTCCTCTGCTTTGACTATGGTACAGCGCGTACCTAAGTCGATCTTGTCCAAGTCCATGAAATCATCTGCCAAATAGTCATTTAATTTTAATGTTAGCTGCAAATATTTGGATTGCTGTCCACTAATGCGAAAAAATCGCTATTAATGACTACGAGATATGAAGACGATGGAGTTGTGCACCAATTTCATCTAAAAACTTTTGCAGCTGTTGATTTTCTGACGCTAGAGCCTGATTGGTTAGACGGTTTTCTAACTTTTCATAACTTTTCAGTTTTTGATTAAGGGTTTGATAGATGCCGCGCGCTTTTTCTAATTGTTGCTCTAATTGCTTTATATGCTGAGACTGCTGCGAAATAGCCTGATCAATTTGCTGCATAAAGGATTCAAATTGCTGTATTTGCAAACCACTCACATTCACGCTGGCTTGGGCTTGAAAGTTTTCTCGGTAATCTTGCTGATAGCCCGCCAGTGTTTGGCTTTTTTCTTGTTCACTATTGAGCCGTTGTTGCAATGTGCCAATGTAAGAAAGGGCCTCATTGACCGCATTTTGTGCAATGTGAATCAACGGCTGAATGCGTTTGGCTCGCTCACGGCTCATGCTACAGGCTCAGTTTGTGGTGGCACATCCGTGGCTCGACGACCAATGGATTCATTGAGAATCATGTTTAACCCATCCAAGCTTTCTTGCAATGAAATGGGTTGATCCAAATCCTGTGCTAAATACGCTTTCATCACTGGGATTAAACGCACTGCCAAATCCAATTCGGCATTACTACCTGGGTTATAAGCCCCCACGCTAATCAGATCTTTATTTTGCTGATACAAGCTGTAAATGTACTTAAATCGCTGAGCCGCTTTTAATGTGGGCCCGTTCACTATTTGTGGCATGGCTCGACTGATAGAAGCCTCTACATCAATAGCTGGATATTGCCCTTCTTCAGCCAAGCGACGACTAAGCACCACGTGGCCATCTAAAATGGCCCGCGCAGAATCCGCGATGGGATCTTGTAAGTCATCCCCTTCGGTTAGTACTGTATAAAACGCGGTAATGGAGCCGCCCCCTGGGGGGCCATTACCTGTGCGTTCTACTAATTTTGGAATCTTGGCAAATACCGAAGGCGGATAACCCTTGGTTGCCGGTGGTTCACCCACCGCCAATGCCACCTCGCGCTGGGCTTGCCCATAACGCGTTAAACTATCCATTAACAATAAAACGTCCAGTCCTTCGTCACGAAAGTATTCTGCAATGGCGGTACTTAGTGACGCTGCACGCATGCGCATGATGGGGCTATCATCAGCCGGACTGGCAACAACCACCGCCCGTTTTAAGCCTTCTTCCCCTAGGATATCTTGAATGAATTCTTGTACTTCTCGACCCCGTTCCCCCACTAAACCCACCACCACCACGTCAGCCGTAGTAAAGCGCGTCATCATGCCGAGCAACATACTTTTACCCACACCGGAGCCAGCAAACAAACCCATGCGTTGACCGCGACCAACGGTTAACAAGGCATTGATGGCGCGTATGCCGACGTCCATGGTTTCGCGAATGGGAGCACGCTGCATGGGATTAATTATTTTCCCTTCAAGGCTGATAAATTCTTGGCTCACCAAGGGGCCCAAACCATCCAAAGGTTGACCTGCGCCATTGAGTACACGACCCAGCAAACAAGGGCCAGCAGGAATTTGATCCCCATCTAATATGGGCGTCACTTTTGCCCCTGGGGATAACCCTTGTACAGGCTCGATGGGCATTAAGAAAAATTTATCTCGATCAAACCCCACCACTTCGGCTTCAATATTTTCTTGTCCCTGTTCTACCCAACAGCGGTCGCCTACTTTCACTTTGCAACCCACCGCTTCCATAGTGAGCCCCACCATGCGTGTCAGTTGTCCTGACACCAAAGGCTGGCAGTGATAGTCATTATGTTCTTTTAGCCAATCAATGGTTTTAAGCGTCATGGGGCTCTTCTCCATCGTCTTCTTGGCTTGGGTTTTCGGTTTCTATATGGTTGTCAGAGTGCACTTGTGAGCTATCTGTTTCTTCAGAAGTACTTTCTAATTCAGGTTCACTTTCTAAGGCAGTATCTGTTTGTGTTTCATCCGCTGGGATTGCTTGTGCTTGCGATTCTTCTGCGAGTGCTTCTTCGGACGCGTCTTCTGTAGAAAGTGCCTCTGCATCTTGGGTCATGTCTTCGTTTAAATATTCAGGCTCGGCTTCAGTTTCATCTTGATTCAATGCGAGCTGTAAATGATGACGATACTGCTTTTCGATATTTCCC
>JBFEWA010000175.1:0-6668 GCA_041546605.1 Bermanella sp. | reverse complement strand
TTGTCTTGGGCTTTTTTCCACAATTTGCGAGCCTCTTGAAACAGAGTTTTACCTGTATCCGTCAAAGAAACCAATTTAACACGACCATCATCAGGACTTGGGGAAATTTGTATGTAACCATCACGCATTAAGGGTTTTAAGTTACGCGTCATACTGGTTTGTTGAAGAACCAGAATTTCTTGCAGATTCTTTTGTGACGTACTCTTCAAGTACCAAAGGGAGCGCAAAATTGAAAACTGCGTCACTGTAATACCCAACTCACGTAAATACCCATCGTAATGATTGGTGAGAATCCGGCTCGCTTGGCGCATTTTCAAATTAAAACACGGCGTAATATTCACAGCATCTGTCACCATAGCCTTCTCCTTTCATATCTAATCATAGCCGTATTGCCATAGCCTGTGACTATTTATATGTATATACATTATATGTAAGTCAGTATAATGCCATATTCAAGATTAGGAAAAGTTTTTATAGGTATTGATGGTAAAGATGATGGGCGGCATCCACCACGATGGCGTGCCGCTGAGCCAAACGAGCATGATCAGTATCGTATCCACCACCAATCACGGTGGCCACTGGGATATGTCGAGATAGACATGTAGACAGTACGAGTTCATCCCGTTGTGCCACCCCTGCCCAAGTCACATTTAAATGGCCAAGCTCATCGAATTCCCAAATATCCGCACCCGCATCATACAATACCAAGTCTGGCTGTAATCGATCCAATAACTCATTGAGAGTGTCATTCACTACTTTCAGGTACCCTTCATCCTCTAAGAAGCGATCTAAACCAATATCCAAATCACTGGCGTGTTTTCTAAAAGGGAAGTTCTTTTCGCAATGAATCGAACACGTAAACGCTCTAGGTTCGTTCTTTAAAATAGCTGCCGTGCCATCCCCTTGATGCACATCACAATCAAAAATTAAAATAGATTGTGCCTCACCGCTATTCAACAAGGTTTGCGCGGTATAGGCCAAATCATTAATCAAACAAAACCCTGAGCCAAAATCATAATGAGCATGATGGGTTCCACCCGCTAAATGACATGCCAGTCCATTCTCCATAGCTAAACGGGCCGCCAATAATGTACCGTTAGGAGCCGTAAAAGTTCGCTCAATCAAGCCTTCACTCCATGGTAAACCAATGCGACGCCAAGCCTTTGGTTCCATCGAGTTTGTGGCTAACTCATTAAGATATTGTTCACTATGCACAATGGATAGATCATCAATGCTGGCTTTAGACGGTAAAAACAAATTAGAATAATCGGGAGTTACCAGTCCTTGCGCACAGACATGATCATACAAGCGTACAAACTTGCTCATAACAAAGCGATGATTCTCAGGAAACGGGCAGGAATAATTGGGGTGATAGACGATGGGAAGCATAAATTAATGATGGCTATCACGTATGAATGACTTCATTTTCTGTGTATTTAAGCCTTCGTTAAACACCTCAAGCAAGGCTTGTCCTTTTTTATTTTTTTGAAAGCAGACATATAAATTTTTCTTATCTAGCAAATGACTATTCATTTCAATTTGCTCTTTCAAATGCGCAAGCTGAGGGTCATGGCTCAACCAATATTCCAGTACGTATTTATCAATAACAATGGCAGATACCCGTTTCGCCCCCAGCTTTTTAATATTTTCTACATCACTAATGGCTTCATCCACTTTAATATTGCCTTTGGCCACCCGAGCATCAAACTCTGGACTGTTCACATAATCTCGCACCACGCCCACTCGATTTAACTGAGCAATGTCATCAAGATTATGCCAAGTGATAGGGTTTGACTTGAGATGAGCAAATCCTAATGGGCTAAAACCAATGGGTTCAGAGAAAAGACATTGACTCTCAAGAGTCACGTCATAGTACTCTGGAAAATACCCTGCAAACCCACCTTTCTGATTCAGCCCTACATTGACCGCTCGCACCCATGGGTAATACGTCACTTGCAAGTCATACCCCATGGACTGAAAAACCTGTCTAACCACAGCAATGGTTTTACCTTCATGGGGTAATGATTGACCTGTGTAAGGAGGCCACTCCAAACTGGTCATGGACACTACATTGTCTTGCCCATAAGTGAATACACTCAAACAAAGTGTAATAACAATCACGCCAATTGGTTTTAACATGGCACACCTAAATCTATGGCGTATTTTTATACGGCAGATGTATTAAAATAAGCTCTTTAGTTTTTCTTTGGCTTTTTTCTCAAGTTCTTTTTTCTTGCGATCCGCTTCAGCTTTGGCTTTTGCCTTTTCGGCATCTTGTTTCGCTTTTGCTTCGGCTTTTAGCTGATCTTCATAACTGGATAATTCCGATTTACCCAACTGTTCTAATGCCTTGCTTTTGCTGGACAAGCTACCTTCAGTTAAATTCAATTGTTTCAACTGACTTTCATAGTCGCCCGCATAACTCAATAACTTAGCGTTGAGCTTGGCTTTGAGTTTGTTTTCTAAATCTCGTTGTTTCTGCGCCAAGCGCTCATCAAATGCTGCACTTAATTGGCTATCTAGATCACTGCTAATACTCACGCTTGGTTTAGTCAGTTCACCTTTAGCCTTGGCATTCACCGTAAAAGTTGGAATGGTTTTCAATGCCGCCACCATTTCTTTTGCCAAAACCGTACGATCTTTGCTGCTAAATTGTGATTGATTAAAGACAGCATCGCTATTTAGTTGTAGCTGACCAGACTGCAACAATGCTTGTCCATTAATATCCACCAAGCTGCGATCCAGTTTTAAGCCAGCCAGCCCTAGCTTCACTTTTTTAAGTTGCCAATCATCCACATTGAATGTGAATTGATCTTTGCCTGGGCTTTGTCTGTGATCTAATACCCCATCAATGGTGAGCGATGCCATCTCTGTTAAATTCTGCCCTGTGGCTTTTAAAACGGTGGGACGATTGATCACTTCTTGTTGGTGAGTAATATCCACCACGTTCACGGCTACATCACCGGCTGAAACCGTTTGATCGCCTATTTTCGGCAAAGCCAAAGTGAAGTTCATGGTCTTCACCCAAAAATCTGGTTGTGGTCGATCCGTTGGGAAATGAACAAACCGACCTTCAAGACGTTTTTCTTTGAGCTCTTGCTTGGCAGCCTTGGTTTCTTCGTCCACCAATAATGGGCGCACTTTTTCATAATATTCCAACGCGGTGGTGGCATAACCGCCGGCATCATCACCAAAGAGCAATGCGGTCACGTTGCTGGCTCCGGCCCCATCCAAGGTATATTTACCTTTAATATTGGCTAAATCCTGTTTGGGTGCCGATTTAAGATCCGCTAACTTTTGTTTTAAATCCGATTGCCCATTTTTTACGGCACTCTTGGCATCGGCAATGGCTTGCTTATCCTGCTTCCATTGTGCCTTCAAATCATCCAAGGCTTTTTTACGCTGTTTAAAATCATCCAAGCTTTTAAATTTGCCCTTCATGATTGTATTGAGACGTGCTTCGTATTCTTTTAACGATTGATCCGTAGGTAAGTTATTCATGGCCGTTTCAATAGCTTGAGAATGGCTTTCATAAGCTTGCTTTAAGGCTTCGCCACGGGATTCCGTTAACAGGGCTTCTCGCTCTAAAATTTCATCAGCGCTAGGGAGTGTTTGCGACTTAGGCTCTGATGACTGTTTTTCTTTGACATCCTCTTTACTGGCATTTGTATCATCAGAGGATGTTGGCTGTTTCGCCTCTTTTACTAGTGCACCTGAGTTGCTGCGCGGCGTACCAGTGGCCATACCTTCTAAACGCACATCAGGAATGATGGCTTTACCTAATAGCAATGGAAACGGTTCAATATTCGCCACCACTTGATCAAAGCTAAAAATGTTTTCCATGGGCTTGTCTTTATCGGTTAACTGCACACCACTAACAGTGAGCGTTAAAGGATTCAAACCGTAACGCACCTCAGCCACATCCACTTTTGCCCCAAGGGCATCACTGCCAAAGCTCTCAATGGCAAGCTTGGTTAACGGGCCTGCCGCAAACAACCAAAAACAAATGATTAACGTTGCAATAACGATGAAGCCAATTAATCCTGACCAACGAATCCATTTTGTCATGTTAGGCTCCTAATCTTTCGTAGGCTTGATAAAACTTACTGGCTTTTAAAAACTTCACAATTTTTAACTTTTCAAACCAGGCCATTAATTTTGTACGGTAAAGTTTTATGAGCACAGTAAATACAATCCAAACCGGAATAAATAACACACCTGCCAACACCACTGAGCCTAATAACAGGGTGTGATTAAATTTAAAGGCGCGCCACATGTCGCTTTGATAAAGTTCCGTCCAAAACGCCTGTAGCTCTGGATGCTGTAATAAATATTCACCCAGTTGAATGGAATATGGGTCCACAACAAATGCAATCAATGCAAACACGGCACTGGCCAAGAAAAAGCCACTCAAGTTCACGCGAATGACGCACACTAAAAATAAAATAATGAGATTATGTAAACTGAAGAATGGGGTTAATCCCACAAACAGGGCAAACGCAAACCCTAATGCAATTTGGGCGGGAGACGCGTCGCTATTGAGTACCTTGAGCAACTTTGCAAGCATGGCGAGCATGTGATGTTCCTTATTATCTTTTAGGCCGCCACAAGTCTAACGTTTAAGCCAAAGAGAATAAACTCGTAGCGAGGCAATTACATAGGTTTGCTATTAAGTTTAGATAAATATTGGCTAATGTCTTTAAATACAGGATTTAAAAAGCGTCCATATACGGACAATCCACCAACCAAGTGGCGATGATTCACGCCTTCATAGGTAATGTGCTCATAAGGCACCTGTTTGTATTGCAGCATTTTAGCAAAGCGCTCTGAATGATACGGCCCCACTGTCACGTCCTCTAAACCATGAATCAAGCACATCTCAGGCATGCCCGTATGAGCAAAATTAATAGGATTCGCTTCATGGGCGTTGTGTTCATGACCCAGATCCACCTGTTGCTCAGAAGTATCATGTAATTGGATACCATCGAACTTGCCCACCACCAAAGGGTCATCCAACGGCAAATCATAAGGGCCAGCCAATCCAATACAGGCTTTAATCTGTATGTTGTCTTGGCAATCTTTTAAGTAACGCACATCACTGGCTAGCATGGCCGCGGTATGGGCCCCTGCACTGTGACCAATCAGCACCACATTAAGCGGCTTATCTACATCGACCCCTTGTAATGAAAGGTGATGGGGCAAGCTGGCAATGGCTTGTGCCACATCTTCAATAAAATGGGGAAATTGCACTTGCGGGTACAGCCGGTAATTGGGCACCACGGTAACATAGCCCAACTTGGCTAAGGCTAGTCCGGCGAATTGATACTCATCTTTGCTGCCTGTATCCCAAGCACCACCATGAATAAACACCAAAATGTCCGATGCCTGTATCTGCTTAGGCACATACACATCCAATGTATGACGAGTATCTTGGGCGTAGGGTAGGTTTTTTACCCGCTGACAGTGATGACGCGGGGCGAGATAATTCATTATCCAAAGGGGTTTGAGCAGAACAATCCCAATAAAAAAAACCAACACAATCAATGTCACTGCAATGCTTAACATATCCGCCTTTACCTACTCATTGTTTGGCTTTGTGGATGACTTGCCTGTAACGCCTGCCACATAAGCGCAATCAAAATATCGATCTTAGCATTGCTTAATTGGCGATAATCAAAATACGGGCATACCAAGACGTTATCTTGCTCGTAATAGGCGAAATCCCCATGACTGTCCTGCACCGTATGCATGGGATCACAGGGAAAACCCAGTTCTTCGGCATAGCCTTTGCCCATAATGATGTTGAGTGAACAGCCATCTAAGCATTCATTGCGGTTAGGGGTTGAAAAACGTAACTGAGTACAAGAACCGGCTTGCAGTAACATGGCATCACGATAAGCCTGCCAGGTTGCATGGCCCTGCCATTTGGAGAGCAAAGGGGTGAGGCGAGAATCACACCACTTATTGGCCACAGCCTGTTCAAAAAAGCCATGCATTAGTTTGGCGTACACGTTAAAAATCTTACGCCAGTGGTTCCCTGTATATTGCGCAATGGAATAGATCTCGTCTGATTGCAAAGGCAAAGGGTCCGCCAAACTGTCGTAGGGGGCCATAGGGGGGCGATTTGCAATGTACACACGCACACTTAATGTTGATGAAGGGACACCATCATCCCCTAAACCGACCCACATATGACTCCTTAGACACTTGATACACAAGGCTTTTTAATCGTAAAGATTAAAATATATTACCTTACTGCAGCCCAACTTACCTTAGAATATGCGGCTCGATTTTCCTTGGCGTCACATATGATCATCACCCCGGATTTTGGTACTCAATCCTTCTCGATTTATGAAAAGATCGAACAAGATTTAGTCTCCACAGGTATCAGCATCACCCATGACGCCTTACCCATGAGCACTATTGCTCCCTTATTGGCGCGTATTGCTTCCTTGCCCGAACACGAATTCAATGAAGCGGGCACAGGCCGTAAGCAAGACCATCAAATCAATCAGTTTGTTCGCCGAGATCAAATCCATTGGCTAGACAGCCAGCACCCGGATGAAAGTCTGTGGCTGCAATGGATGACAGGTTTACAAACCCACTTAAACCGCACCCTGATGCTTGGGCTATTCAGTTTTGAAAGCCACTTTGCGCAATACAAACCC
>JBFEWA010000199.1:0-6153 GCA_041546605.1 Bermanella sp. | reverse complement strand
ATTCATCTTGATCTGTAATAATTACAACTGTATCACCGAATCCCTTCCATACTTTTTCGTCTATATATCTATTCAAATAAAGTTCTTTTTTATTCTCTATGTCTGCTGAAAACATACAAAATAAATTAATATTTTTAATATTCTTATAAAATTCTTTTATAGTAGAATTTTTAAGTACTCCTATTTCTTCAAATATTTCTGACCTTTCATTTTTTAAACTTAATACGCCATTTTTTAATCTATTCAACTTTAATAGACCTTCATCTAGGTCTTTTCTTAATTCATCATTTTGAATTTCATGAAAAAAACTCAGATTGTTCAAAAATACTTCGCCATCCCTATACAAAGACTCCATATGAACTCTTTCACCAAACTTGAACAATATTATATCTGGCATTCTAACTTTCCATTATTTCACCCACAAAAAAGCGGACATGCTTTCACATATCCGCTTTTAACATCTCACGTCCAACATCTAACATTCCACATTAGACATTGCTCAAATTTTTACTGCCACTTCTCAGCCAGTATCGCCTGTTCGATCATGTCCAAATCCGGAATCACCGCATGGCCAGTTTCTAAGGTCACCGCCATTTTTTGCCCTTTTAATAAATTGGCATTTTGATTTTGTTTGATGGCTGCTTCTTCTAATTTCACCAAGGATGGAATCCCTTGTGTGATGATGCCAAAAAAGCGCAAGCTGCCAGATTCACCATTAGGGGCATTGACAACGGCCACTCGTAAGTCTTGTCCTTGCGGGCCAGATTTTTGTCCACAAAAGGCTTCGTAAGAAACCACAGGGATCATTGTGCCGCGCCATTCGATCACACCGGCTAACCAAGGTGCAGTGGATGCTGTCGGTTGCGGTGCTTGGTACGGAATCAGTTCCGCCATGGTCACGTTTGGCAATACGATACGACCACCTTGCATGGGTATTAATAAACAAGGCAACGCGTCGTTAGTTTGCTGGTCGGTCAATTGCTGCATGAGACTCTTCCATCAAGCGTTAAGATTCTAAAGCACGTATGTGCTCAACTAAATGCGCGGCCAGTTGCTGTGGCGATCCGCTGAAGCTTACAGCTCCGGTTTCTCGCGAGGCATCTGGCATGGCGGCACTGGCGCAGGTTTCACTGCTTTGTGCCCAAACCTGCACACCATCATGTTGTAACTGTGATACGGCTTCTGCGCCGTCATTCCCCATACCACTAAATAAAATCACGCCGGCTTGGGGAAAATGCTGCAACGTATTCAAAATTAGCTGATCCACCGATGGGCCATAAGGGCCTGGCCAAGGGCGATCTAATACATGCACTGCACCTTGCTTAAAGGTGACTTCTTTTTCTGCCGGTACAATTAATACTTCACCGTTATGCAGTGCGCTATCTTGTTCGGCAATACGTAATTTAAAATGTGAGTGCCGACCTAATACTTGCGCTAATACCGACACAAATTGCGCATCAATGTGCTGGCCGTAAACAAAGCCCACGGGTAAGCCTTTTGGTAAGGCATCTAAAAACGCTTTCACCGCTTCTGGGCCGCCTAATGAGCTGCCCAATACAAATACATGGCTGGCTAGGTTTTCGCTGTCGGCTACCACATTGGCAGGTAAATCTAACGTCGTGGATAGCGAGGTGAGCTGCTCGATGGCGGCTAAGTCCGCTTGGGTGTTACGCTCGACGATGAAGTCTTTACCGATTAATTTTTTGAGTTTGGCGTAAAGACGTTTTTCCCACCTTGGGTATTCGGGTGTTTGCTGTGAAGGGGCGGCTTCGAAGCCCAATAGCACAGGCTGATCTAATTCAAAAAACGCATCCAGCAGGTCATGGTCTTCTCTTAAATCCACTAACCAAGCTGAGACGTCTAAATCCATGCCTTTGAGTTCGAGACTTTGCGGGCTTAAGCTAATGACTTCACAGCCAAAGTCTTCGATGGCACTGCGTAGTCGATGAATTTGTAATGAATCTTCAGCGACTACCGCCAGTTTTAATGAGCCGTTTTCGCTCACTGATCCTTCCCTGTGATCTCTTTAATTTTGCCAAGCAGAATGTCTTCTTGGAACGGCTTACCTAGGTATTCATTCACACCAATGGCCATGGCACGCTCTTTATGTTTATCCCCGGTACGAGAGGTAATCATAATAATTGGCACGTCTTTCAATATCGAGTGGTGACGCATTTGCGTGGCCACTTCGAAACCGTCCATTCGTGGCATTTCGATATCCAGTAGCACCACATCCGGTACGTGTTCTTGTAATACCGCAAGGGCATCGATACCGTCTTTGGCGGTGCGCACTTCCATGCCGTTACGTTCAAGTAGACGGGTGGTTACCTTACGTACGGTTACCGAGTCATCCACTACCAATACAGAAGTCACGCCGTCATTGGCTGCTTCCAATTGCGCTTCCGCTTGATGCTCAAGGGCAACGTGTTGTTTGTATTCAAGGCTATTCACATGACGCATCATGTTTGGCAGATCCAAGATGATTACAACGCTACCATCACCTAAGATGGTACCGCCGGATACACCCACCACAGAGTTGAACTGTGGCCCTAGGGTTTTCACCACGATTTCACGTGAGCCCATTAATGTATCCACTTGAATTGCCGCCGGTTGCGAACCACGCACCAGCACAACCGGAATCGGCACATTGCTGTCACTTAAACGCAGGGCGTTTTCATCACGCAACAGGTTACCTAGGTATTCCAATTGATACTCACGGCCACCGTAGTGGTAAACCGGTTTGTCTTGCTTATACAGTTCTAACAAATTCTTCGCGCTGATACGCACGATACCTTCGATACTGTTCAGCGGGATGGCAAACAATGCATCGCCCACTTTCGTCATCAAGGCGCGGTTTACCGATACGGTAAATGGCAAGCGAATCACAAACTCTGTGCCTTTACCTTCTTGTGAATCAATCACAACGGTACCGCCCACTTGTTTGATTTCGCTGTTCACCACGTCCATGCCCACACCACGGCCGGAGATCTGGGTAACTTTTTCTGCGGTACTAAAGCCTGCTTGTAAAATGAATTGCAGCACTTCTTGATCCGGTAATTTCGCACTAGGATCAAGCAAGCCACGTTCAATGGCTTTTTTACGTACCGCATTTAAATTGATACCGGCACCGTCATCGGCTAAGCGTAATACAACGTCACCACCGTCACGGGAAAGACTTAGATATACGTTACCCACTTCTGGTTTACCCGCAGCGGCACGTTTTTCTTGGCTTTCTAAACCATGGTCCACCGCGTTACGTAACATGTGTTCTAAAGGTGAAATTAAGCGCTCTAATACGCTTCTATCCATTTCACCTTCTGCGTTATTAACGTGTAACTCAACTTGCTTGCCTAGCTCTTGGCCCACTTGACGCACAATACGACGCAAACGCGGTACCAAGCGGCTGAATGGCACCATGCGAGTTTTCATCAAGCCTTCTTGCAATTCGGTGTTAACACGGGATTGCTGCAGCAATAAGGTTTCGGCGTCTTTGGTTTTATTCAACAAGGTGGTTTTGATGTCCATCAAATCCGATGCTGATTCCACAAGAGAACGAGAAAGCTGTTGTAATTGCGAGTAACGGTCCATTTCTAATGGATCGAAGTCTTCGTAATCTGGGCCTTGTTGTTCACGACGGAACAACACCTGCGCTTCTGTTTCAATATCCAAACGACGTAACTGGTCTTTCAAACGATCCAGTGTCGAATCCATCTCTTCAAGGGTGTAAGAGAAGTCTGTCACTTGATTTTCTAAACGGCCACGGCTGATGGAGGTTTCACCAGCAAGGTTAACCAAGCCATCCAATAATTCCGCCGGCACCTTGATCATTTCTTGCGGCTGAATACGCGCCTGCTGGGCTTGTGCCGTTTGTGCAGCACTGCTTTGCTGTTGAGTTTGCACTTCAGCCACAGGGGCTTTTGCCACAGGTAACGGCACCACATTCGTGGCTTGGTTTTGTGTTTCGTTTTCTTGTTTGCTTTCGATTTGCACCAACGTTTCGGTATCTGTGCTCACTGGCGCAGGTACCAATAACGGGCCTTGTGCCCCTTGGTTTAACCAAAGCTGAACGCTATCAATCCGGTTGGCGATTAAGTCGTATTGCTGATGCAATTTAACAAACAAGGCATCATCACCGGCTTGTTTTTGCATTAAGCGATGCTGTAATTCATCTTCCATATCATGGGCAAGATCACCGATCTCGCTCAATCCCGCAATGCGCGCGCCGCCTTTTAAGGTGTGCAATACACGTTGGATGGATTCATTGTGCTCTGAGTTAGTCGGCTCACCTTGCCACTGCAAGATCATGGCATCTAACTCTTCCATTAATTCTTCGGCTTCTTCTAAGAAGATTTCCACCACTTCTGCATCGGCATCCAACGCCATGGTGGCAACCGAAATACTCTCTGGCTGATCAGCCGCAGGCTCGTTTATCGGAGCAGCTTCTAACTCAATCTCTTGCTCTACCGGCAACTCTAAGGATTCACCTGCAATGAACAGTTGAATCGCCGTGATTAATTCCGGCGCCGATTTAATAGATTGCTGATTGGCCAAAGCATTGACCATGTCCGCTAAACGGTCATGACATAAATGCAGCAATTCAAATAGTTGATCGGTTGCGGTTAAACGACCAAGACTTAAGCCTTCGTATAAATCTTCTAACTCGTGGGCCAAATCACCAATGGCGTTGATCTCAGCCATGCGTGCACCACCTTTAAAGGTGTGCAAGTCACGCTGCAATTCCGCCACTTGTAATAAGTTGTCTTTGTCTTTTTGCCATTCATCCAACGAAGCACTAATGGAATCCACTAACTCTTGTGCTTCTTCTAAGAAGATGTCCAACAACTCAGGATCAATATCCGATTGATCTTGAGCCGGAGCCACATCCACTTCAGGCAATTCTAATTCAAGGGCTTGGCTTTCTTCTGCCGGCTCTTCAACTGGCATTTCTTCCACAGCCACTGCGGGAATAGCCGGAGCTTCTCCCGTCAGTTGTTTAATAAGTTCAGCAGCAGGAACCACGGCTTGGCTTGCGGCCACCATGTCCATCATGTTGAGCAAGCCTTCGTGACCATCTTTGATGGCATCGATGAATTCATCATTGGCTGCAATATTTTCTGCTTTCACCTTGCCATAGGCCACTTGCAATGCGTTGCACAGACTCACAATAGGCAGTAAGTCTGCCATTTGCGCGCCTTTTTCTAAGGTATGCAATTCATCCACAATGGCATCCAGTAACTGGCTGTTACTTTCGTTGGCTTGCCATTGATCCAAACTGTCTTCCACATCCATCAAGATATCCATACCTTCGGATAAGAAGATAGAAAGCACTTGCGGGTCCACGTTGTTACGCGAAGCACTGGTGCCGAGTTTTTGATGGAATTGTTGAATTAACTGCGCGCTTAGACGCTGCACATCGGAGGTTAAATCTTCACAACCTGCGATTTTGGCAAAAGGATTAGTAGCCAGCTGCCCAAACCCTTCGTCGATTAAGTCTTTACCACGAATAAACAAATGCACAATTTCAGCGGTGGTTTCCACATGATACGCACGTAAGTCTTTGGCAAAGTTCTCAAGTACCCCAGCGATATCCGCAATGGATTCGATGTGTGCCATGTGCGCACTGCCTTTTAGGGTATGCAGTGCACGTTGTAATTCATCGGTAATAGGCGAGCTGTAATCGCTGTTTTGTTCTTGATCAATAAACTCTTGCACCACAGCCAAGTGGGTTTCCACTTCGCTACTGAAGACTTCTAATAATTGCGGATCAAGTCCAGTGGCAACATCATCGATTGAGTCTTGTGCTTGTTGTGCCTCTTCAATCTCTTGATGTAATGCTTGAGACATCACCTCTGCGCACGGAGCAACATCTTCACCTTTGGATACCGCATCAGCGTATTCTTGAATCAGCTTCACATCCACATCGCAAGGCTTACGTTGTTCGAACCCTTTGATCAAATGTGGAATTTGCTCAACCATGAAATCAACGATGTCGATAAACGGCGTACTTAATTGAATGGTGTTATCCAACAGGCGATTGAACATGTTTTCAATGGCCCAAGCGGTTTCACCAATTTCTTCTGCCCCCACCATACGTCCACTGCCTTTTAGGGTATGGAAAGCACGACGGGTTGTGGTTAAGGCTTCGCTATCGTT
>JBFEWA010000025.1:0-16691 GCA_041546605.1 Bermanella sp. | reverse complement strand
CCTAAGTAGGTCACGATGCTGTGCATTTTTTTGAAATAGGCAACGGCTTCTTTGGCGCTGCGAATTTCTGGCTCAGATACGATTTCAATTAATGGTGTGCCGGCACGGTTTAAATCGATACCCGACTGACCGTGAAAGTCTTCGTGCAAAGACTTACCGGCGTCTTCTTCAAGGTGCGCACGGGTAACGTTAATGCGTTTAGTGGTGCCATCATCCAAGGTAATATCAATGTGACCCATGCCCACGATTGGGTGATGCAATTGAGTGGTCTGATAACCCTTTGGTGAATCTGGGTAAAAATAATTTTTACGATCAAACACAGATACTTTGCCGATTTCAGCATCGATGGCACAGCCGAATTTAACCGCCATACGTAACGCTTCTTCATTAAAAACAGGCAATACACCAGGAAGACCTAGATCAACCAGTGACGCTTGTGTGTTTGGATCGGCACCAAATGCGGTGCTCGAACCTGAAAAGATTTTTGATTTGGTGGCCAACTGAGCATGAATCTCAAGACCAATAACAACTTCCCATTCCATAATGGTCTCCTTAAATGCCTTGAGGTGCTTGTTGGTGGAAATCAGTCACTTGCTGGAACTTGTGAGCAGCGTTTAGCATGGCCGCTTCACTCCAGTAGTTGCCCATGATTTGTAAACCAACTGGCAAGCCATTGATCAGGCCTGCTGGAATGGACATACCAGGTAAGCCAGCTAAGTTACATGAAAGGGTGAATTTATCTTCCATGTACATCTCAACAGGGTCGCCTGACTTCTCACCCATTTTAAAAGCAGGGGATGGTGTTACAGGACCCATGATGAAATCCACTTCTGCAAAGGCTTTAACGAAATCGTTTTTGATTAAGCGACGAATTTTTTGTGCTTTCACGTAGTACGCATCGTAAAAACCGGTGGATAGTGCATAGGTGCCAATCATGATGCGGCGCTTCACTTCGTCACCGAAACCTTCACCACGAGAACGCTTGTATAGATCTTCCACGTCTTTTGGATCTTCACAGCGATAACCAAAGCGCACGCCATCCATACGGGATAAGTTGGCAGAACATTCGGCAGGTGCTACTACATAGTAAGCTGGAATCGCAAGGTCTGTACTTGGTAAAGAAATTTCTTTAACTGTGCAGCCTAGTTCTTTGAATTTCTCGATGGCAGCCAGCATGGTTTGTTTCATTTCGCCATCTAAGCTTTCTGGGAAAAACTCTTTTGGCAAACCAATTACTTTGCCCGCTAAGTCATCGTTTAGAGTGGCGGTGTAATCAGGAACGTCTTGATCGATACTGGTGCTGTCTTTTTCATCAAAGCTGGCCATTACGTTGAGCATCATGGCGGCATCTTCTGCGGTGCGTGCCATTGGGCCTGCTTGATCAAGAGACGATGCGTAAGCAATCATGCCCCAGCGAGAGCAGCGACCGTAAGTGGGCTTCAAACCAGTTAGACCACAAAGGGCAGATGGTTGACGAATGGAGCCGCCGGTATCGGTGCCGGTTGCGCCTGGCACTAGGCGCGCCGCAACGGCGGCCGCTGAACCACCTGAAGAACCGCCCGGAATAGTTTCTTTATTCCATGGGTTTTTAACCGCACCGTAAAAAGATGATTCGTTGGATGAGCCCATGGCGAATTCGTCCATGTTGGTTTTACCCAAGCATACGGCGCCTTCGCGTTTCATGTTTTCAACCACGGTGGCGTCGTAAGGTGGTACAAAGTTGCTTAACATTTTTGAGCCGCAGGTGGTTAAAGTGCCATCTGTACAAAAAATGTCCTTGTGGGCGAATGGGACGCCAGTCCACTTACTAGCATTTCCCGCAGCACGACGTTCGTCAGCGGCTTTCGCATCAGCTAGCGCTTGTTCTTCACATACGGTGATGAAACTGTTGATGCCATTTTCCCCTTGATCAAGCTGTTTAATGCGATCAAGGAAGTGCTGTGTGATTTCCACGCTGGTGAATTCACCGGCCTCAAGGCCTTGAGAAATTTGAGTCAGGGTTAGGTTGTGCAAGGCCATGATGATTACTCAACTACTTTTGGTACTAAAAATAGGCCGCTTTCTTGTGCTGGAGCATTGGCCATGTATTTTTCTCTGTGGTTCTCTTCGGTCACTTCATCCTTGCGTAATCTTTGTACAGCATCGGTTGGGTGAGCGAGGGGTTGCACGTCATCTGTATTGACGGCATTCATTTGTTCAACTAAAGCTAATATGCTGCTTAGTTCTTCTTGGTATTGGCCAATATTGTCTTCGGCAATGGCTAAGCGGGCTAAATCCGCAATATTGGTGACATCTGAACGATCAAGCGCCATGGTATTTTCTCTGCCTTTTTGGGCTGTGAATATAAAGTATGTGAAAGGGGTGTAACTTAACACATTTGTGCCTTGCCCAAAAAGCCCGCCGTTGATAGTCTAAGCAGCAAAATAATAGTCTCTACGATACATTGGAAATACCGGATGTTTAAAAAACTCAGAGGGATGTTCTCAAGCGATTTGTCAATCGACCTTGGAACCGCAAATACACTTATCTACGAACGTGAGAAAGGCATCACTTTGAATGAGCCATCTGTGGTGGCCGTTCGCATTCAGGGTAACCAAAAGACCGTGGCCGCGGTTGGCCATGATGCTAAGCGCATGCTGGGTCGTACCCCTGGTAATATTCAAGCCATTCGTCCATTAAAGGACGGTGTAATTGCTGATTTCCAAGTAACGGAAAAAATGTTGCAGCACTTTATCAAGAAAGTGCACGAAGACAGCTTCTTTACTCCAAGCCCTCGCGTATTAGTGTGTGTGCCTTGTAAATCCACTCAGGTTGAGCGTAAAGCCATTCGTGAGTCCTGTATTGGTGCTGGCGCCCGTAAGGTGTATCTAATCGAAGAACCAATGGCTGCGGCTATTGGTGCAGGTCTTCCGGTTGAAGAAGCCAGCGGTTCCATGGTGGTGGATATAGGTGGTGGTACCACTGAAATCGCCATTATCTCCTTAAACGGTGTGGTATATAGCGAATCCGTGAAAGTGGGTGGTGATAAATTCGATGAGTCGATCGTGACGTATGTGCGTCGTAACTATGGCTCTTTGATCGGTGAAGCCACGGCAGAGCGCATCAAGCAAGAGATCGGCACCGCTTACCCAGGTGGTGAGGTGCGTGAGATTGACGTACGCGGTCGTAACCTAGCTGAAGGTATTCCTCGCTCGTTCACCCTGAACAGCAATGAAATTCTAGAAGCACTGCAAGAATCATTAGCTGCCATTGTGCAAGCGGTGAAAAGTGCACTTGAGCAATGTCCGCCAGAATTGGCTTCGGATATTGCAGAGCGTGGCTTGGTGCTGACCGGCGGTGGCGCCATGTTACGTGATCTTGATAAGCTATTAAGCGAAGAAACTGGCCTGCCTGTGATTGTGGCCGATGATCCGCTAACCTGTGTGGCTCGTGGTGGTGGTCGTGCACTTGAAACCATGACGGACCAACAACTTGATCTGTTAGCAACGGAATACTAATTCAGAGCCATCTGATACGGTTTCGTTGTCGATCAAATCCTGTCGAAAATGCGCTGTCCGCAAGGGCTGCGCATTTTATACGTACAGCTCGGTGAGACGACATCTAACAACTACAGAAGTCTTAAGGAGCACACCATTAAAGGCATTTTTACTACGGGACAAGCGACTAACTCTCGAATTGTAGTGGCTGTTTTTTTATCGGTAGCGTTGATTGTCGCCGATAAATACTTAGAGCCGATGCAACATGTGCGCAGTTTCTTAGGTTATTTCATTACTCCAGTGCAGTGGATGTCCGGTATTCCTGGTCAATTGGGCGTGTGGGCGGAAAAATCCGCCGTCAGTCGTGCCAGCTTGCAGGAAGAAAATGATCGCCTGCGCAATGAATCCCTGGTTCTAAAGCAAAAAGTCCAACAAATGGTGTCGCTACGGGCGGAAAATAACCGTCTGCGTGAATTACTCAATGCCTCTGAATTACTGGATGACAAAGTCCAAGTGGCCGAATTGATCGGTGTGGACCCTGATCCTTACACGCATCACATCATCATTAATAAAGGTGAGAAACACGGCGTGTTCGTGGGGCAGCCTATTTTAGATGCCCAAGGCTTGATGGGGCAGGTGATCGAGGTCTTACCTTATACCAGTCGCGTATTATTATTGGCCGACAGCAACCATGCCATTCCTGTATTAGTGAACCGTAACGGTATTCGCGCCATAGCCGTTGGCGCAGGCCGTTTAGACGAATTAGCCCTGATTTATGTGCCGGATACAGCGGATATCAAAGAAGGGGATTTATTGGTGAGTTCGGGTTTAGGCTCGCGCTATCCTCGAGGCTATCCTGTGGGCTCCATTACTCGAGTAGAACATGATCCTGGGGAGCCATTTGCCATTGTTTCGGCCAAGCCTGCGGCTCAGTTGGATCGTTCTCGTTATGTGCTCCTTGTATTTTCAAGAGAAAGTGAGCTGCCCAATGTGGATGATGTAACGGGAGAAACCCCATGATTCGTTCTTACAGTGTGATTTTACCTACGTTTTTTGTGGCCTTGGTTTTAGCATCTTTCCCCATTCCTCGGCTGATCGATTACATCCGCCCTGAATGGGTGGCTATGACGGTGATTTTTTGGTTACTAGTTAGCCCTTATAAAGCAGGTATCTTCTTGGCTTTTTGTATGGGGGTATTACTGGATGTGTTGCATGGCAATTTATTAGGCTTAAATGGCCTAGCAATGAGCCTAATGGCGTATTTAGTGCTTTTACTGCATTCCCGCATGCGTTTGTATAATCAGGCTCAGCAGAGTTTTTTGGTGTTTGTGCTGATTGGATTGTTCTTGCTCATACGTTTTTGGGCGGAATCTCTGGTTATGGGCCAGAGTAAGGCGGCCTTATTGTGGCCTTCTGTGGGCAGCGCGTTGATTTGGCCACTTTGGTATAACTTGCTTGCCGTCGTACGTCAGTATTTTAGGAATTAGTGTGGCGGATCTTTTATTGGCTTCAGCCTCTCCTCGTCGACGTGAACTGCTGGAGCAGATTGGGGTCAACTTTATATGCCAAGGGCAAGATTTAGACGAATCCATTCACCCAGGTGAACAAGCTAATGCCTATGTTGAGCGTTTGGCTCGCGCCAAGGCAGAGGCAGGCGCACAGGAATCTTCTTTACCTGTGTTGGGTTCGGATACCTGTGTGGTATTAAATGGTGAGATTTTAAGTAAACCGGCTTCTGTGGATGAAGCCAAAGCCATGCTAAGGAAGTTGTCGGGGGCTGAACACCTTGTCTATACCGGCATCGCCGTGGCGAAAAAAGCAACGGATAACGTGAATGTCAGCAGCCAAGTGGTGCAAACGCGAGTGCAGTTTTGTACGTTATCTGATGACATGATTGATCAATACGTCGCCACGGGTGAACCCATGGATAAAGCAGGTGGCTACGGTATCCAAGGTAAAGCCGCCGTGTTTGTGAGTGGCATTATAGGCAGTTATAGCAATGTGGTCGGGTTACCGTTAATGGAAACCGCCAACTTGCTCCAGCAATTCCATGTGCCTATTTGGGGTGAATAACGCCTTTTGAAAACGAATTCCATTTAACGTGTCGATAAGACCCTTAAAAGCAGTTTAAACATGAATACGGAAATTTTATTGAATGTGACACCCACTGAAACCCGTATGGGTCTAGTGGAAAACGGTGTGCTGCAAGAAGTAAATATCGAGCGTAGCAATCGACGCGGCATCGTGGGCAATATTTATATTGGTAAAGTAGTGCGTGTACTTCCGGGTATGCAGGCTGCTTTTGTTGAAGTGGGTCTTGAGCGCGCTGCGTTTATTCACGCAGCGGATGTGCAAGCACCGTTAAAAGACAGTGAAGCGGCGCGACGTCAGCCAGATGCCATTACCAGCTTGCTGCATGAAGGGCAAAGTTTGGTGGTGCAAGTCACCAAAGACCCTATTGGTACCAAGGGGGCCCGCTTAACCACGCATTTATCCATCCCGTCTCGTTATCTTGTCTTTATGCCTCACACACAGCATGTGGGCATTAGTCAGCGTATTGAAGATGAAACTGAGCGTGAACGCTTACGTGACTTGGTGCAAAACTGCATGCAAGCAGAGGGGCTCAATGATGAATGTGGTTTCATCTTGCGCACCGCAGCAGAAGGGGCCGGAGAAGAAGAAATTCTATTGGATACCCGTTATTTACAGCGAGTTTGGAACAAAGTAAAAGAGCGCACCAAGACCTTATCTGCACCTAGCCTAATTTATGAAGAGTTACCTCTGCATCTACGTACTTTCCGTGATTTTATTCGCCCTGAAATCGATAAGGTTCTAATCGATTCACGGGAAAACTTTCAAAAAGCTCAAGAATTTGCTCAGTCATTTGTACCTGAAGTGACGGATAAACTGGAATATTACCCAGGGGAGCGTCCAATTTTTGATCTATACGGTGTCGAAGATGAGATTCAAAAAGCCCTTGAGCGTAAAGTGCAATTGAAATCCGGCGGGTATCTCATTATTGATCAAACCGAAGCCATGACCACCGTGGATGTGAACACGGGTGGCTTTGTTGGGCATCGAAATCTAGAAGAAACCATTTTCAAAACCAATCTTGAAGCGGCAACGGTTATTGGCCGTCAGTTACGATTACGTAACTTGGGCGGCATTATTATCCTAGACTTTATTGATATGGAAGATCCTGAGCATCAGCGTCAGGTCTTACGCATGTTAGAGAAAGTACTGGAAAAAGATCACGCTAAAACCAAAATATCTCAGGTATCTGAGTTAGGTTTGGTGGAAATGACGCGTAAGCGCACGCGAGAAAGTTTAGGGCAGATGTTATGTGAGCCTTGTCCGCACTGTGATGGTCGCGGCGAAATCAAAACCGCAGAAACCGTGTGTTATGAAATCTTTCGTGAGTTATTACGTGAAGCTCGTGCATATGATGCCTCTGCGTATTTGGTATTGGCGTCACAAAATGTCATTGATCTTTTGCTGGATGAAGAAAGCCAAAGTTTGGCGGATTTAGAAAACTTCATAAAGAAAACCATCAAATTACAAGTCGACCCTATGTATAGCCAAGAGCAGTACGACCTGATCTTGCAATAGTGCTTATGAAACAGAACGCATTAAAACAAGGGTTAAACGTATTCAACCTTTTGTTTGTGGCCACCTTTATTGTATTGGCACTTTATAGTGCCATTGGCCAACAAATATTCCCTTTTCTCGGTCAATACCGTCCCCAATTAGAAACCTATTTAAGTTCTCAGCTAAATGGTGACGTGAGTATTCGTCGGCTCGTGGGTGATATGGATGTATTGACGCCTTCGGTGCGTATCGAAGGGGTGCAACTCTTTACCGATGATGACCCTGATCATGCCAAGGTTTCCATTGCGGCCATTGATGCGGTATTGGATTCCAGTCGCTCTCTTTTAAATTTAACCCCAGTTTTTAAGTCGGTGCGTTTATCTGGTTTGTATGTGCGAGTCGATGGGGATAAAGAAGAATCGCAAAAACCCATAGATGAAGATGATGTGGTGTTAGTGAAGCGTATGCTGGATGCATTGCTGTTACAGCAGCACGTAGAGCTAAATAATGTCACGGTTGAAAATGTTCGTGGCCGTGAGACCAAAATATTGCATTTGGATCACTTAGTCATGACAGGTGATGGCTTCAACCGCTTGATTACCGGAAATCTGAGCTATGGCGGTGATAATAAAATAAAAGCCGGAATTCGTTTATACAGCCAAGGCAGTCCCTTTGATTTGGATCGATTTTATGCTCGTGGTGCATTGGATTTACCAGATGTGGACGTGGATTACTGGGTTAATGAATGGTTTGACATGTCCTTGTTCAAGGAATTCTCAGCTTCTGCCCAGCTGCGTTTTGAATTTCAAGATGGTCTGCTGAATTACAGTAAGTTATCCCTAGCCAGTCCAACGGTCTACATTAGTGATGGTCGTAAAATAGATAGTGTAAATGCGCAGCTATGGAGTAAACAAAAGGCCGTTGATGAATGGGTGTTTTGGTTAGGCGATAGCGTATTTTCATTGAAGGGAGGCAGTTGGCGCTTTGGCGATATTGGTTTATCCATTGCCAAAAACACCATGGGGAATCGTTGGCAAACCCATATTAAAAAAATGGACTTGGAGTATTTACAAACCTTTTTGGCAACGGTGAATGCCGTGCCGGCTAAGTTAGAGCCTCTGCTGACGAATTTACAGGTCACGGGCACCATCGAAAATATGAATGTCATTGTACAGCAGGCAGGTGATGATCAGTCTGTGACAGTGGTGGGGGAAATTAAACAGCTCAGCACCTTAGCCTCTGAGGGGATACCGGGTGTGGAAAATGTGGATGTGGTAGTGGCGGCAAATGAGCGCAGTGGACGGGTTCAATTTACCGGTCAACAAACCGCCATCGAGTTCGAAGGCATTTATGATGCGCCATTAGTATTTGAACAAGCTCAGGGACAGGTGGATTGGTTCGTTCAAGGCCAGGATGTTCGCTTAATCGGGGATGGCTTAAATTTAAAATTAAATACCATAGATGCCGTTCGTGGTGGATTTAATGTTTGGCTGTATGGCGATGAAAAATTAGAAGATAAATTAGCGTTGAATTTATCCATTGATAACGGCCAGGTTGCGGCACACTCGGCGCTAGTGCCGAGTATTTTATCCGCTAATTTAAGGCAGTGGTTAGATTCTGCATTGGTTGATGGTGCAATTGATACAGGGCACTTGTATTTATATTCTGGCTTAAATGCTGACTCCCAAAATCAATTGGAATTATATTTAGGCGTTAAAAATGCCACATTAAAGTATCAAGAACAGTGGCCTGTGGTGAAAGAATTATCAGGTCAGTTATTTATTCATAATGACCAAGTGTTAGTGAATGTGGATACGGCTCAGACCTTGGGTGGACGAGCCAATCAAGGTCAAATTATTTTTGATGGTGTAGAAGATAATCAACTTTGGGTACAAACCCGAGTCGAGGGGGACATGAGTGAGGGTTTGGCGTATTTCCAGCAAACACCACTGCAATCGGTTGTTAACTCCGTCATGGACCCGTGGCAGTCTCAAGGGCAACATGCTACTGACTTAAAATTACGTATTCCTTTATCAGGTGATGAAGCAGGGATACTGGCGGATGTATCCACACGCATCAATAACGGAGCCTTAAATATCTCGGATGTGGGATTAGAGTTTAAGCAAGTGAAGGGTGCGATTGATTACAAAAACAGTCAGGGCATTACATCTTCCGGTTTAAGCGCGACATTATGGCAGCAACCTTTGCAGGCGAAGATCGCATCTCAAGTGCATACGCAAGGTTTCTCAACAGACATCAGTTTTAATGGCCCGGTGGAAATTCAATCATTAAAAGATTGGATCAAACTAGATTTATTAAAACCCATTTCTGGCAAGACCTCACTTAATGGGCATTTCAAAATTTCTGGTGAAAACAATGGTTTTACTGGATTAGAGTTAAGCTCAAACCTGAGTGGCATCAAGTTAGCATTGCCTGAGCCATTTATGAAAGCCTCTCCTGAAGAGCAATCCTTTAAATTACGTTTGGCTCTTGATGATGGTCAGAAACTCTTCATCTCCTATGCGGATCAAATGAGTCTTGCCATGCATTTGAAAAATGCCGAGGTAAAGTCTGGTCAAGTTTATTTGGGAGCCACAGAGGCATATATTCCCAGTACTCCGGGCTTGGTAATTCAAGGGCACGTTGCTCAAGTGGATGTGCAGCCGTGGTTGGATGTTTGGAAAAAATTAGATCTTAAGCGTAACAGTTCAAACGACACATCTCCCTCTCTGATTCGTCAGATTAATGTGAGTACGGATCAGCTGACGTATCAAGATAGAGTGTTTGAGCAAGTTAAAGCGGATATTCAAGTGCAACAAAATGCATGGAATATTCAGTTAGATGCACCTATCGCAAAAGGCTTAATTGTTTTGGCAGAAAACCAGCCATTGGGGCTGGATCTTGATTATATTCATTGGCCGGCATTGCTTGAACCCGTTGAAAAAGAAAATGAAGATGCCGAAGAAGATTTGTTCGCAGCATTAACACCGGACATGTTTCCGGATGTGAATTTAAAAGTGGGTGAGATATTTGTTGGGCCGCGAAACTATGGTCGTTGGCGCGCAAAAATGCGCAGTAAAGATGGGGTTTTATCCATAACCGATATTGATGGCACCATTAAAAAGTTAGATGTGAAAGGCAGCGTGACGTGGGAAAAACAGCAAGACCCATCCCAGTTGCCATTACAAGAAACCCGTATTAACTTGAAACTCGCCAGTAATGATGTGGGTGGCGTACAAAAAGCATGGCAAACAAAACCTGTGCTTGAAGCAAAAGATACTAAAGCCAATTTAGATTTAAATTGGCAGGCAAGCCCCAGTGCAATTGATGCACACTTATTAAATGGGTCCGCAACCATATCCTTGAAAGATGGTCGTTTTCTGGATGCAGGGGAGACAGGTGCGCTCAGTGCATTTGGTATTTTGAATTTTGCTGCAATCGGACGCCGTTTGCGCTTGGATTTTTCCGATGTGTATCAGAGCGGTCTGCATTTTGATTCGGTTTCCGGCAAGATGGCCATCAAAGATGGTGTAATGACGATTGTGGATACCTTGGACATTAAAGGGCCATCAGCAAAATTTGCGGCCAGTGGTAGCGTCAATTTAAATAACAAAATGCTGAATCAGGAATTGTCAGTGACCTTCCCGATTACCAGCACCTTGCCATTTGTGGCGATCTTAGCTGGATTTGCCCCACCAGTGGCGGCGTCACTATTTGTGGGTGAACAGTTAGTGGGAGATCAAATTGAAAAATATACCAGCGCAACCTACAGCTTAACTGGCCCGTGGGATGAACCTAAGCTTCAATTAATGAAGCGTTTTGATAATGAAATCGAAGGCAAGCAGGACAAAGGCTTTTGGTATCGTATGAAGGACTTCTTTGGCTTGGGGGATGACTAATGCGTTGCGCTGTGATTCAAATGAACAGTGTCCGTGATGTGGATCGTAATTTATCTAAGGCCTACACCTTGATAAACCAAGCCGCTGATAAAGGGGCTTGCCTTGCGGTGTTACCTGAGATGTTTGCCTGCTTGGGGGTTAAAAATCAGTTCCAGTTAGCGCAGACGCGTTTCACTCAAGATGACGTGCTTAATACGCTTTCGCAATGGGCGAAAGAATTTAAGATGTATCTGGTGTGTGGCTCTGTGCCCTTGTTATCAAGCAGTCCACAGGAACATGAAAAGGTCATGGCCAGTTGCTTGGTGTTTGCGCCAGATGGTCAATGCATGAATCGCTATGACAAGATTCATTTGTTTGATGTGGATGTGGCCGATGAAAAAGGCCGCTATCGTGAATCGGACACATTTATCCCTGGAAGAACTCCAGAGATGGTTACAGTAGATGAGCATAAATTAGGTTTGAGTATATGCTATGACTTACGCTTCCCTGAGTTGTATCAGCTTTATCAGCAATTAGGTTGTGAGGTGATCACGGTACCTTCGGCTTTTACTTTTGAAACCGGTCGTAAGCATTGGGAAATATTATTGCGAGCCAGAGCCATTGAAACCCAATGTTTTGTATTGGCGGCTAATCAAGTGGGTGTACACGAAGATGGTCGTCGCACGTGGGGGCAAAGCATGGTGGTGTCACCGAGCGGTGAGATCTTGGTGCAAGGGGATAATGAAAACGAACAAGCGCTGGTGGCTGATTTGGATTTTTCTGAATTACACTTGTGTCGCCAAACCATGCCGATTCAGCAACACAAGATGCTTTCTAAACCTTAAGCAGGATAGAAAGTTTTAATGAACAAGAAGAGCTTACGCGCGGCGGTCTTGCCGGTTTTCGCTGGCGCGTCAGGGTTAGCTTCTTTAGCTTCGTGTTCTTTTACTGCGTTGCGAATCAATTGACGTAAGTGTTGGACGTCCGTCACTTCAAATTGCTCACAAAATTCACTCAGTGCATCTTTGCCACCCAGAATCAATTTTTCACGCCATTTTTCTTGCTGATGCAGCACACGGTTGTATTCGTCGCTGCTTGGGTCTTGTTTGTCGAGCGCTAATTGGATGGCATCCACATCTTCTGTGCGCATCACCTTACCTACGTATTGAAGGTGACGACGCTTGGCTTCGTTTTTCTTGATGCGATCCCATTCGGCCACGGCTTCAATCATGGTGGCAGAAAGCGGCAGTAACTTAAGCTGTTTCTTGGGTAATTCACAAATGCGCTTGCCCAAGTCTTGCAGAGCATGCATTTCGCGTTTGACCTGAGATTTGCTCGGGCCTGAGTATTCTTCAAACTGATCGTCTTCGTATTCGCTCATGGGGAAACCAAAAAATGTTTATAAATAAAAACTAGCGGCTAAACCTAAGAATGCAAAGAATCCCACCACATCGGTAATGGTGGTCAATACCACGCCACCGGCTAATGCAGGGTCAATGTTCAAACGTTTAAGCAAGATAGGTAAAAACGCACCGGCTAACGCTGCAACCACCAGATTGATAACAATGGCGATGGCGATGATGGTGGAAATCTGAATGTCTTGAAACCAAACGTAAGTGGCCAAGGCAATGACAATGGCCCATAAGATGCCGTTACTTAAACCCACTAAAAATTCACGATTCAATAACCAGCCAATGTTGTTGGAATCAATATGACCGATTGCCTGACCACGAATCACAAGGGTTAGGGTTTGGCTACCGGCAATGCCCCCCATGCTGGCCACGATAGGCATTAACACTGCCAAGGCCACTACTTTATCTATGGTGCCTTGGAATAATCCAATGACAGCACTGGCCAAGAATGCGGTTAATAGGTTGATCCCCAGCCACACCGCACGGCGGCGACTGGTTTTGAAGGCTGGTGCGAAGGTGTCTTCGTCTTCATCTAGACCGGCCATACTCATGAGTGAGTGGTCGGCTTCTTCACGAATAACGTCAACCACGTCATCGATGGTGATACGACCTAGTAATTTATAGGTTTGTTCATCCACCACAGGCGCTGAGATTAAGTCGTGACGTTCGAACAGTTGAGCAACCTGAGTATCTGGCATATCTGCGCTAATGGTTATGACGTCAGTGTTCATGACTTCACGTACCGTGGTGTCTGGGTCGCTTACCAAGATTTTATTAATGGGCAGCACGCCGATGAACTCATCGCGACGGTTTACCACCAAGAGGTTATCCGTCATGTCCGGTAGTGAGCGGTGACGGCGCAGATAACGCAACACAACTTCAAGGGTGATGTCTGGACGCACGGTTACGGTATCCGTGTTCATCAGACCGCCAGCACTGTCCTCCGGATATGACAGCACCGCTTCGATACGGGCACGGTCTTGGGAGTCCATGGTGGTCAGAACTTCTTGAGTCACCGTGTGCGGGAGAATTTGCAGTAAGTCAGCCACGTCATCGGTATCAAGATCGGACATGGCATTGGCCACTTCCTGAACGCTCATGCGATTCAGTAGCCAGATTTGCAGCTCATCGTTTAGATGTTGGAGTACTTCACCTTCGTTTTCTTCATCGATGAGCTCCCACAAAAGATTACGCTCTTTCGGTGGAGACGATTCCAGAAGGTGAGCCACGTCTGCTGCTTGCAGGTCGCTATTGAGAATACGGCGCACTTGTGCCAAAGCACCGCTTTCTAGTGCGGCACCTAGGTGAACTAATTTGCTGTGTTTGTGTTCGCCCCTGGACATAGTGCTATCCCTTCAATTCTGGGGGGATTGTACCGATAAAGGCCGTGTCAGGCTACGACCCTTATTCAAAAGTGTAGCCTAGAAGCTTGATTTAATTAGGGGTTTTTAACGGCTTGGCGAATTATTCGCCTTCACCAAAATAATCATTGATGAGGTCGGTAATGGCATCCATGGCGGCATCTTCGTCATGGCCATCCACTTTTAGTGTGATCTCAGAGCCTTGGCAAGCCGCTAACATCATCACCGACATGATACTTTTGCCATCCACTTCTTTGTCATTGAAGCTGATTTTCACTTTGCTGGAATAGGTGGACGCTGTGGATACCAGTTTAGCGGCGGCGCGTGCGTGTAAACCCAATTTATTTATTATTGTGATAGAGTTTTCAAGCATATCAATACTAGCGAATAGGGATAGAAGCGCTACCTTATCGGCCAATTCCGGATCTGTCTAGTAGTGAATGTGTGCAGGTCGGCCTTAAAGGTTTAACTCACGATGACGAACCTGAACGTTCGAGAATGTATCTTGGTAGGCTCTAAAAAGGCGCTCAGCCATGTAAACACTGCGATGCTGCCCACCGGTACAGCCGATGCTCACGGTCATGTAGGTGCGATTGTTGGCCTCAAATTGAGGTAACCATTTATTGAGGAACTGGCTAATGTCTTCAAACATGGTATTGACATGGGGGTCATCTTGCAGGAACGCTTGTATCGGCGCATCTTGCCCTGTGTATTGGCGCAGTGCAGGATCCCAGTAAGGGTTGGCTAAGCAGCGTACGTCAAACACCAAATCACTGTCGTTGGGAATGCCGTGTTTAAAGCCGAACGATTCAAATAACAAGGACATTTCACTGCCTTGCTTTTGTACCACGCGCTCTTTGATCAAGCTGCGCAGTTGGTGCATGGAGAGGTGGGTGGTATCCACTGTCAGATCTGCCATGTCGGCTATGTGTTGCAATACGGTTTTTTCGCGGTCGATGGCTTCCAGTAATGGAACGTCTGGGCCGGTAAGTGGGTGCTTACGTCGGGTGGCGCTGAAACGAGTTAATAGGGTGTCACTGTGCGCATCTAGGTAAATGATCTCAAGCTGGCATTGCTTGCGATCCAGGTGATTAATGATGTCAGAGAAGTTGGCTAGGTCAGATTGAATATTGCGAGCATCGATACTCACGGCCACAGATTGCATCTGGGTTAAGCCGCTTTGTATTTGATCCAATAGGTTTTGCAATAACCCCACAGGTAAATTATCAATGCAATAGAAGCCCAGATCTTCAAGTAGATCTAATGCGGTACTTTTTCCAGAGCCACTTCGGCCGCTGATCACCACAAGCTTCATAGATAACCTTTTGTTTTATGCTATGGCGAGCTGATATAGCTCTTCTTGGTTTTTGGCTGCGCGTAATTGTGAGCGATAGCTTTCTTCGCTGAATTTTTGCGCCAACATGCTTAGGGTTTTAAGGTGTTGCTCATTGGCTTCCGCTGGCACCAGCATGACAAAAACAATATCGACAGGTTTACGGTCAATGGAGTCAAAGTCAATGGCTTCGTCCAAAATAAACAATGCACCAACGGTGTCATCGCATTCTTCTAAACGTGAGTGGGGGATGGCGATGCCTTCTCCAATACCTGTACTGCCTAGTTTTTCTCGGGCAATTAAGCGTTCATAGATGTCATCCGCTTGTGCGTCTTCGATCTTTGTGGCCAGGAATTGGCTGATGTGTTCGATCAGTTTCTTTTTGCTACTGCAGTGCGCACCCAGTTGGGTGCGCTCCATGGTCAAAATTTGAGAAATACTAGAGGTCATATGGGATTTTAGTGGCTACTTCCATTGCGGTGGTTAACCATCTTTTCTTTATGTTTAATTAATTGGCGATCTAACTTATCGGTTAGGCCGTCAATGGCGGCATACATGTCTTCGTGATCGGCATTGGCGTGTAATTCCGCGCCTGAGGCGTGAATGGTGGCCTCTGCCTTTTGTACTAATTTTTCTACAGTGAGTGTTACTTGCACATTGGTTATGTTGTCAAAATGTCGCTCAAGTTTTTCAACTTTAGAGTGGACATAGTCCTTTAGGGCTTCAGTTACTTCAACATGGTGGCCGCTGATATTAATTTGCATAGATGGCTCCTACTGTCGGCGCTCCGAAATGGAGTGCGTGAATGTGCAGATAACCTTAAGTATAGGCTACCGGCGAAAACCAGTGTAACTCTTTGCTGAACTCATAAATTGATCTATACCAAGCGTTTACGTTCATTAGACGGTGGTATATGCATCGCTTCACGATATTTAGCTACTGTTCTACGTGCAACCTTAATGCCTTCTTCTTCTAACACGTTGGCGATTTTGCTATCGCTTAGTGGTTTCTTCGCACTTTCGGCAGCGATGAGCTTCTTAATCATGGCGCGAATGGCCGTAGAAGAACACTCGCCACCACTGGTGGTGCTCACATGGCTAGAGAAGAAATATTTTAATTCATAAATGCCCGCTGGGGTGTGCATGTACTTTTGCGTGGTCACCCTAGAAATGGTGGACTCATGCATGCCCACGGCCTCGGCAATGTCGTGTAAAACAAGGGGTTTCATGGCTTCATCCCCTTGCTCTAGGAAGTCTTGTTGGTATTCCACAATCTTCATGGCTACTTTTAGCAGAGTATCATTACGGCTTTGTAAGCTTTTCAAGAACCAACGTGCTTCTTGTAGGTGATCTTTGATGAAATTGTTGTCTGCGCTGCTGTCGGCACGCTTCACCATAGACGCATAGTGGTCGTTGATGCGCAGTTTTGGCGCAATCTCAGGGTTGAGCTCCACACGCCATTCCCCTTTAATTTTACGCACCATCACGTCAGGAATCACATATTCGCTGGTTTGTGGATCAATTTGCGAGCCTGGGCGTGGATTAAGCTCTTGTATGCCGCGGATCACCACTTTGAGCTCTTCTTCTTTGACTTTCAGTTTACGCATTAAAGCGGCGTAATCTTTAGAGCCGAGTAATTCTATG
>JBFEWA010000358.1:0-3286 GCA_041546605.1 Bermanella sp. | reverse complement strand
TCTCTATCCTTAATTTTCACAATTAAAGGTTCAATATCCGAGTTATCGAAAGTTACTTGAAGGTACTTATCACCATCATATTCGCCATCACTTTTGAGTTTTAAGGTAAGATTGGCTTTGCTAAAATCAGACGTACGCTCAAACACCAATTCCCCAGAGGTCGATTCAAAATCAATACCTGGCTCTGCTGGTTGCTTTGATAGGTAGCGGCTAACCTCATACTTCACTTTGTGTTGGTTGTTTAGCAGACCATTAATTTGAAATTCGATATTTACATCAGAAGCTTCACTGGGTTCTGCCACTTCAAACTCAGATTTATCTTCTGTATAAGATTTAAGGTCAACGAACTCGCCATTAACTGAGATTTGAATATCCCCTGAGTCATCATTAAAAATCACACCCGGCACGTTAAGAAAATTAATTCCTTGGTCGTTATTAACCGCTAAAATAAAGCTCTCATCTAGCTCAATGAGCTTGTCTTTTTTAACGTACATATCCACTAATATTTGGGTTGTATCTGGCTCCAATAAATATTCAAGTTTAGATTCACAACCATTTTGCTGAACACTCTCTCCGTCATTAAAACAGAGATCATCATCATTGACATATTCACTTTCACCACTGATATTCAGTCCGTTATTAAGTGCTTGCGCCGCGTCATAGGGCAATATATTCAATAGTAAATTCTGGTTTTCATTTATATTTATTGCATTGCTTACTTCTAACGTTACTACTACTTTTTCCCATTCAATAGCATTGGCATTATCTTGAACCGGAGATCCTTCTAGCATCCTGGTATTAACATCTTCACCAAAACTCAATCCAAATCCGTTAAATTCCTTTGTTTCATCAGATCGGATTACACCTAGTGCATAGCCATCTAAAACAGCTTCGTTATTCGAATCCACAAGGCTTAGTAAAACGCATTCATCCTGTTCTACAATATTTTCACCATACACTTCTATACTATAAGTTTTTTGTTGCACCCCGGACTCAAAGGTGATGACCTGATTCACTTCTTCATAATCTTTGCCGGGTGTTGCAACAAATGGACAAGACGCTTTTTCAGCATCCGACAAATCATCAATACCGATATCTAGGCTTTTCAGGGTTAATGGGTAGTCATCTGTGACTTTATCTGAAAGCGTAAATTCGAAGGATAGAGTAGATGTACCAATATCTTGCTCTGTAATTTTTGGCGAGTTCACTAACACTTGAGGAAAATCATCATTAACGATATTAGCCGTTAATGTTTCTAAGGTTGTTCCGGTCGTATCTTTTATTATTAAGCCGAAGATTTCATTCCCTTCAATCTTTTCATCCCCATAAACCAATACATTTAAGGTATATTCTTCGCCTGCCACGACAGACAGTGAGCCTGCAATGGATTCATAGTCCGTTTTTTCTGCCGCTGTAATATTAAATGTACTATAAGTGATTTGACCGCTGACAGAGCTAGTAAAGAAAAAGGTGAGCTCAGATGTGCCGACGTCCCCTTCCATGATTTGATAACCGCCTGGGGTTTCTATCTGTCTTGAAGATTTATTGTCGCTACTCTCTCCACTGCTGCATGCAGCTAGGAGTAGGATCATTGAAAAGTAGATATTCCATAAAAGTGACATTTTAAATGACATCGAGTACATCCATTACCCTAATATTCAAGATGGCGCAGTCTACACATTCCTTCTATTTTTTCTATACGAAAATTTGAGCAATTATTCTTTAATCACATTTTTAATTTTTTTTTATTAAATAATTCACCATTAAAACACAACAGAATAATACATTAGCACTACCAGAGTTTACTTTTTAACCACGCCTAAAATTTAAAACTCATACCACTTCTAATACTCAAAGCCATGATTTTGTGAGCCACTTCCAACTTTTTAACTCAAAACAATCAAGGGTGTAAGACATGGCTTACACAAGTGTCTTTTTTGTAAGAGATTCTGGTGTTTTTATCATCGCTCTTGACACAGGGCACCGAAAACGATGGAATGCGCGCTCTGAATTGTATTCAGATTATTTAAATGGATGTTTTTGTAGGAAACAGTTTACATGGACGTAAATCAAGACATTCTTGATCTCGCAATTAATCCCATTAGCGATGATGAGCCTTGTGGCATCAATGCCAAATATGAATCGGATTACGAAGCGCTTGAAGCTGAGATTGCAAAATCGCAGTCACTGAATAATGAATCCACTGACTGGGATATCGTTGCCAATTACTGCAGAAATATTCTTTCTAATATTAGCAAAGACTTTCCAACCGCCTGTTACTACACATACACACTGATTTTAAAAGATGGATATCCGGGTATGCTGGCAGGCTATACCCTGCTTGAAAAAATGTCCGCAACTTATTGGGATAAGCTGTTTCCTCCCGTTAAACGCTTACGAGCAAGACAAAACTCATCCCAATGGCTGATAGAAAAAACAATTGAATATGTTAATGCAAACGAACCCAAAGATGGTGATTTCGCATTAATCCCCAATCTTGCCGGCACTGTTAAAGATTTAGATTTCCTTTTGTCTGAAAAAATGGAGGCGAGCGCACCAAATTTTTCCGACCTTAATCGCACCCTAAAACGATTAAAAGAAATCGCTAAAGTACAAGCGCCACAACCAACAAAAATTGACACGCCAATTCCGCCAACACCTACAGAATCACCAATTCAGCCGACCCCTATTGCGCAAGAAGAGCCGCAAAACCCCTCTCTTGCCGCAGCGACTCAATCTGTTGAGCCTGTGCAACAGATTTCTACGCCAACTCCCGAGATAGCACCAACAACGACTCAAAAGGCAAAAGCCAAAGCTGCAGTTGATAGAAGCCCTGCAGCAGAAGTCATTGGTGATATACAAAATGAGCAAGATGCGAAAAAAGCATTTAAACAGGCGCAAGAGGCCCTAAAGAAACTGGCGATTTTTCATGCCCAAGCCAAGGCTTCAGATCCTAAGCGCTATCGCTATAGCCGTTTTGCCTTGTGGGGAAGCCTAGATAAGCTACCTCCTGCTAAGGATGGAAAAACACAACTACCTGCCCCGCCTGCAGATAAACTCAAAAAAGTAATTGAGCTTTATGAGGCCAATGAATACATAGAGTGTATTGAGCTTGCAGAAAAGAGCGCCGATAAACTGCCGTACTGGTTCGATGGTAATCGCTACATTGCACTAAGCCTGGATGCTTTAGGTTCAGAATATGAAAAAGCCAAACATGCATTAGAAACAGAGTTAATGCTATTTATCCAGCGTGTTCCTAAAATTGTTGAGCTGCACTATTCGAATG
>JBFEWA010000466.1:0-1992 GCA_041546605.1 Bermanella sp. | reverse complement strand
TTCGATATCTCGGGCATGATCGCCAACATAGAGGCATTGCTCAGCTGGTATATTGATCTCTTTACAAGCTTTGTACATGGGTTCTGGATTGGGTTTGGTTTGGCTCACATCATCTGGGCACACCAAGGTGTTGATGCGCTCATCCAGTCGCAGTGCTTTAAGCAGTGCTTCGCTGTAGATGCGAGGTTTATTGGTGACGATTCCCCATGGAATATCTTGCGCTTCACACCAATTGATTACCTCGTCCAAACCTGGAAATAAGCGACTTTTTCTGGCGATGTTGTTCAGGTACAGAGTTAAAAAGCGTTGTTTTTTAGTGTCAAAATCAGCCGCGTCTTCGTCAATGTTAAAGCCAAGCTTGATCATGGCACGCGCGCCATCACTGACCACTTTGCGAATCTCTGAATCTGGCAGTGGCGCGAGCTGATGTTCCGCACGAATATCATTCAAGCAAGCAATGAAATCCTCTGCTGTGTCGATGAGTGTGCCGTCTAAGTCGAACAGCACACCATGGTATGTTGGACCAGTACTCATGTTAATCAGGTTTGCGAGTTTGCATGAGGTAGTTAACGTCGGTGTCACGACCTAATTTGTAGGTCTTGGTGATGGGGTTGTAGCTCATGCCGATTAACTCGCCCACTTCCAAACCACTGTGACGGGCCCAAGCGGCTAGCTCGCTGGGACGAATGAATTTCTTATAATCATGGGTACCCTTTGGCAGCATGTTAAGAATGTATTCTGCGCCCACCACGGCAAGTAAAAAGCTTTTTGGGTTGCGATTTAAAGTCGAGAAGAATACCTGGCCACCGGGTTTGCATAATTTAAAGCATGCGCGAATGATGGAAGAGGGATCGGGTACATGTTCTAGCATTTCAAGGCAGGTCACCACATCGAAAGATTCAGGGTGTTGTTCGGCAAGCTCTTCCACTGGAATTTTTTGATAATCAATATTTAATCCGCTTTCAAGGGCGTGAAGTTTGGCAATTTTTAGCGGCGCTTCACCCATATCAATACCACTTACCGTAGCCCCGCGTTGGGCCATGGCTTCACTTAAAATACCGCCGCCACAGCCTACATCCAGCACTTTTTTGCCGGCTAGTTGTGCGTGGCCATCAATGAAATTGGTGCGCAGTGGGTTGATGTCGTGAAGGGGCTTAAATTCACTTTCTTTATCCCACCAACGACTGGCTAGGGCTTCAAATTTTGCCACTTCGGCTTGATCTACATTACTCATGATGTTGTGTCCGATTAAATACCAATAATTTTAAGATGCTTGAATTTTATGCGCCCAGGCTTCTGCCATTTCTTGCAACTGCTGTAAATTGAAATGACATAGCTGTTTGTTTTTCACTTGAAGTTTACCTGCCACCCATACGTGATCCACTTGCGAGCGATTAGCACTGTAAACCAAGTGTGAAATGGGGTCATAGACTGGGGTCAAACTGATGTGATTAAAATCGATGCTGATGATGTCGGCTTGTTTACCTGCTTTTAGCGAGCCAATTTGATCGTCTTTACCAAGGGCTTTGGCACCGTTGATGGTGGCCATCTTGATGGCTTCAAGGGCAGGCAGTGCACTGGCATCATTACTCACACCTTTTGCTAGCAGTGCTGCCGTATGCATCTCACCTAACATGTCTAAGTCGTTGTTGCTGGCGGCTCCGTCTGTGCCTAGCGCCACGTTTATGCCGGCTTTTTGTAATTCATGTACTGGGCAAAATCCACTGGCCAGTTTTAAGTTGGACTCGGGGCAGTGAATAACGTGAACCCCATGTTCTTTAAAAATTGCCATGTCCGTGTCATTGGCTTGGGTTACGTGAACCGCTTGCACATCCGGGGCAAAAAAACCTAATTTCTGTAACCGTTCACTGGGGCGCTGTTGTGTTTCTTCTAAAGCGTCTTGCACTTCGAATTCGGTTTCGTGCAAGTGAATCTGGATAGGCATGCCCAGCTGATCCGCCATTGAGCGAACTTTTATTAAAGGCTCATCAC
>JBFEWA010000062.1:0-11884 GCA_041546605.1 Bermanella sp. | reverse complement strand
TCTTGTTTGGCGTAATCATCCATGATTGCAAGTTCTAAATATTGGCTGCCTTTTCCTTTGGTAAACTGCAATTCCGTTGCGCGTTTATAAGGTCGACCATTAGGCCCTAGACCGGTAAAAAAGGCAGAAATGGTATGCAAACCATTATTTAAATTGGTCATATGCAGGCGCTGCACACCACCACGAGCCAAGGCTTGACGTTGCTTTTCGCTATACAAGTGACTGGCAATCACCTTGCCGTCCAGCTTTAACTTGATGCTTTCAAGGGTGAAGAACTCACCGGCGTCCAACGACACAAAGACACTGGCTTGAGTGCTGGATGGAAACAGCAGCTCTTCTTCCATTAGGCGTAAATCTTTATTCAAATCCACCACGCTGGATTTTAACGCTTGTATGTTTTTGGATAATTGACTCACAGTGGCCAGTGCTTGTTTCGCACTTTCTTGTTTTGCCTGTGCAGCAAAATCGATGGTCTGATCATTTGCCCAAGTTTCAAATGCAAACAATGCACACACTAACCAGGCCCACTGCTTAAAAATTGACCTATTCATAATCCATCCTACACCCAAGGTGTGTTCAAAAAACATACACAAGCTTTATCAAACCCATTAATTGATGACTATTTGACCAGCCTGATAAAACCGAAAATAAGGGCGGCATTATCCGGTGTTTAACTAGGAAATTATCGGTACGGGTTCAAATTCTGAGAGGCTGTTACAAATCTTTTTGGCAAAATTTCAACATTATTTGTGTAAGGGCAATTATATTTTTGTAAAAGTGAAGGCCATCACACTCTGTAAGTGATCACTATGCAGGATGTTCCCATGGATATGCGTACAATGAGCCCCCTTTGATTTATGCTTTATCATGCTTCAGCCAGCGGGTGTTTATGTTTCGCGCAGTCTTTTTGTTAGTTTGTCTCTCTATTTACACATTCAGTTACGCAAGTGAGGCGCAACCCAAGCGCTCCATTACTGGTGATTTATTAGACAATAAATCCGCCGTTCAACTGCAAGTAATCGACACCTACTTAGAACTGCATACCGGCCCAGGTCGTGGCTACCCTATTTTTCATGTAATGGAACAAGGGGAAACCGTGTATGTCCACTCTCGCCGCACCAACTGGTTTTATGTGAGTGATCGTCGCAATCGCCAAGGCTGGGTTAAACAAGAAGGCTTGGCCCGCACCCTTGCGCCGACCGGCTTACCTGCCGCATTACCCGACATCAAGCACGGTGATTTTCTTGCGCAGCAAGGGCGTGTCGGTTTTAGCTTAGGGCAACAGGATCAAGCGGAAACCGCCAATATCATGGCCGGATTTCGCATATTGAGTTTTGCCGGCATTGAAGCTGAATACGGGCAAATTTTTGGCCAGCAAATTGATGGTATTAGCTATGGCGCCAGCCTGCTGATTGAGCCCATCAAAAGCTGGTCATTCACTCCATTTATCTCCAAAGGGTTTGGTCGCCAAGAATGGCAACAGAAAACCAAGCTGCAAGTGGGGACTTCCAATCAATTCAACAGCCGCTATGAATACACGGGCTTCGGCATCAACTATTACATCGGCTTTAATTTTGTGGTGCGCGGTGAGTTTCGCAAAATGTACTTAGTGGGCGATAACGACTCACTCAGTAATAGCGCATGGCGCGTGGGCTTTAGCAGCTTTTTTTAATACAGTATTGGGTAGAATTTTATGCAACGTTTTTCCATTTCAGCACTAATCACACTCATGGCCAGCCCATTGTTGTGGGCCAATGACAGCATTCACGAAGACACAGGCAACGTACAAATCAATCCCATTGTTGTGGTTGAGCCTAACGAAGAAGTCCGCGAACAATACGAAGCCAAAATTGACACCGAGTTTTTTGAACTAGGGGCTTACCTTGGCGTTCTTGCCATTGAAGACTTTGGCTCTTCTACCGTCACGGGTTTAAAGGCATCGTTCCATGCCACCGAAGATTTTTTCTTACAAGCCAACTATGGCGAAGCTACAGCTGGGCTATCCACAGCCGAATATTATTTTGACAACCAAATCACAAACATCATCCCTGATCGTGAGTATGAATATTACAATTTATTGGTTGGCTATAACCTCTTTCCCGGTGAAACATTCATCACCCAAAATCTGACCCTTAACAGCGCCTTTTATGTAGTGGCCGGTGCAGGTAACACGGACTTTGCCGGGGATAATCACTTTACTCTCACCATTGGCTCAGGTTATCGCATTATTCTAAGTGACTGGCTTACTTGGAATATGGATTTTCGTGATCATTCTTTCGACACCCAAATCGGTGCCAAAGAGAAGCGCACCCACAATTTGGAGTTCTCTTTTGGTCTAACCGCCTTCTTCTAAGCTGTTGACCGGTCACAAACCATGGACGGCGTCACAAATTTTTACAAAACTCACACAAAAGTATAAGAACCCTTTCAAAACTGGACATGTATCCCAGTTTTTTAGGGGGTTCAAGACTACACTAGCCCCATCAAATTTAATTAAACATCTATCGAATTAAGGGGCCAGCATGAACACGTTTCGTTTTTCAGCATTTGCATCTGGCTTACTGATGATCAGCCAATTATCAGTGGCAAACGCGCCTTCCGATTACGACTCCGTTTGTCAGTGTGTTGATCCATACAACGGCGTACGTCAAATCCCAGTGACGATTCGTGACTTCACAGAAGATCACCCTGATTTTGAAAGCAATATCGGCAGTGAGCGCGGTATCGTTGAAGAAAACTTAGGCGCAGATGGTCGCCCAGTTTACGCCAAAGAGGGTGAATACAGCCAAACCACCAATGGTCGTGAAAACTTCAACATGTGGTATCGCAATGTACCCGGCGTGAACACAGCCATTAACAAGCAATTGGAAATGCGCGAAATTTCACCTGGTTTTTGGGAATACAGTGATTCTTCTTTCTTCCCTATTGATCACGAAGGTTTTGGCAATCAAGGTAACAGCCATAACTACCACTTCACCCTAGAAACGCACCTTAAGTTTTTCTATGTAGAAGGTGGCACCTTTAGCTTTAAAGGGGATGACGATTTATGGATCTTCATCAACGGCAAGCTAGCCATTGATTTAGGTGGTGTACACGGTGTTGAAGAAAAAGTGGTTTACCTAGATGACATCGCTGACGAGCTTGGCATTGAACCGGGTAACACCTATTCATTTGACTTATTCTTTGCAGAGCGCCACTTAACGGAATCTAACTTTAAGTTTCAAACCACCTTTGAGCTGCAGTGCTTGTAAGCTTTAACAATCAATAAAAAACGGGAGCATGCTCCCGTTTTTTTATGCCTGCTATTTACGCAGCTTATTCCACTAAATAAATGCCATCTTTTTCGATGCGGATCAGTCTCTGTTTGTACAAGGTGCCAATGGCTTGCTTGTAACTGTTCTTAGAACAATGAAACATGTTTTTAATGGCATCTGGTTGGCTCTTGTCACTTAGGGGAATGTAACCCTTCGCGGCTTTGAGTTTTTCTAATACTTCACCGGCCAAACCTTCAACACGGGCAAAGCCAGGTTGTTCTAACACCACTTCTATTTTTTGATCCTCACGTACGCGCTTAATAAACCCTTGCAAGTGATCACCACGGCCAATGGGCTTAAAAATATCTGAGTGATAAATCAAACCCCAGTAGGTGCCGTCTACTATCACCTTCATACCCAAATCGGTTTTGGCACCCACCACAATATTCACAGTCTGGCCGGTTTTATAGGCGTTGGTTTCATCGGTATCGTATAAAAACGTATCCAATTTAGTGGATGCGGTTAAACGATCGGAGTCGTCTAAATAAATGCGCACCAAGGCTTTGCGGCCTTTTTCTAGCTTATGAGTTTGCTCAGAAAACGGCACCAAGATATCTCGTGGCAAGCCAATATCTAAAAAAGCACCCACAGGACTTTCATCCACCACATTAAGGTAAGCAAAATCCCCTACCATGGCTAAAGGGGTTTGCGTGGTGGCGATCAAGCGGTCTTCGCTGTCACGATAAATAAACACATTAACCTGTGCACCTATGGTCATGTCATCGGTGACATATTGTTTAGGCAATAAAATTTCGCCGTGCTTACCGCCGTCCAGTTGCAAACCGCGCGGCAGTTGTCGCAACACGGTTAATTCATTAAAGCGGCCAATGTTTAGCATAATGGGGTCTCTGTTTTAAGCTTGAAGCTTTGGTGTTAATTGATAAACCCGTTGAAACAATGCTGGCAAACCATTTTGTGCAAACTTGGGTTCATGCTTGATGATGTCGCCTTCTTTAAGCAACGTCATTTCATAATGTGTTTCATAGTGTTGATGCAATTCATTTGTGGATACCGCAAACGGCGGGCCGCTCATAATGGATTGATCGTAATCCAGGGTGATCACACACTGGTTTGCATCAGGGCAAAGCTCAATGAGCTTCTGCGTGTAATCAGCGCGCATGTCCGCAGGCAATGCGATAATCGCAGCGCGATCATAAACCCAGTCAATACTGTGTATGTGTTGCGCGTTTAACAAAAAGAAATCACCTGCGTAGATGGTGAGTTCACCGGCTTGATAACATGATCCGCCAGCCCATGGCGTAACAATGGGTGTTAGATTCAAGCGTGCAAATACGGCCTTTACCGCATCTTCGCTTAACTCATTGGCCACGACCTTGCAGCCTTGCTCCAGCAGAAAATCCAAATCCAATGTTTTACCACACAATGGGACAAACACCGTCTGACTGGCTGCTTTTTGAGCAACCATTGTTTCCCACAATGCTACTAACCAAGGATGAGGGGCCGGCAAATGAAAACCAATTTCATTGTTTTGCCATTTATTCAGCCAAAACTGTGCTTCCATTTCGTCCTCTTAAAATTCAGTTTTCATCACTGCAATGGTCTGTCGAAACGCTTCCGTATCACAGCCGTCTTTGACAATGCATTCCCATTGCCAAGATGTTGCGGCACCGGCTAAACGATATTTGAAAAGCAATAAGCTCGGCCAAATCTGCTGTGGCATGATTTCCATGGTTTGCCACTGCTCATCATTCATGCGTTGAGCTTGTCCCTGAAAAAAGCGCCAGTGCCTGGATTGATTATAGGCAAAGCGTTGAAAGCGCCGGATATAAACCGCCTGTAACAGTAACAAGGGTAACACATAAGGAATATTAGATAGGCCCACACTTAAGTAAGCCAAGCAGAGTGCGCCATGCAGGGCCCAATGACCCTGCTTTAACAATAATGATGGTCGAATGGATAAATTAACTGGGCTGTACACGGTTAAGAATCATATCCACCATATAGGCGAGATCCGGATCACTTGGGCGGCCATTCTGCATGAACCATTGGAATAAGTCTGGGTCTTCGCAATCCAACAAGCGGCGATACTTCGCCTGATCGTCTTCGCTTAAATCACTGTACACTTGCTCAAGAAACGGCAGCAACAATACGTCCAGTTCTAACATGCCACGGCGGCTGTGCCACCATAGACGTTTCTTTTCTGTGGCCAAATCTTCGGCGGTCATTTGTGAGCGATCTTCAGACACACACACCTCTACTTATAAAACGGCAAGCGGAATTTGGCGCGCAGTATATCACCTCCCCTGCCATTTAGGGATAACTTGCTGCGACTCAAGCATTCCCCAACGGCATAAACCCGAGTAAAATAGTCGGATTATTTATTAGGAGTACGCCATGGCAACCATCTGGTCACAATTAACACCTGCATCCCCAGACACCCTTACCCATGATTGCGTCCTTTATCCCATTGAAGATCAACAGGCACTGGCCATTACAGGCCCAGACAGCAGCAAGTTTATGCAAGGACAGTTCACCTGCAATCTAAGTGACATCACTCTGGAGCAATTCCGTTTTGGGGCCTGCTGTAATGCCAAAGGTCGCATGGTGGCCAGTTTCCAGCTCATGCAACACGCGGAACAGGACTATGTTCTGAGTCTTCACGCGTCCTTAAGCGAGACACTGCAAGCTCACTTAAAAAAGTACATGGTGTTTTTTAAGACCAAGATGCAAGCCAGCGATCTTGTGAGCGCGGGCATTACAGGCCAAGACGCCCAAGCTGTATTAGCAAGCGTATTCCCAAGTCTTCCGCAATCTGAATTTGAGCAAGTCATTCATAATAGCCACATTCTCATGCAATTACCCCACGGGGCTGGCTATCAGTTGTGGATGCCACAAGATGGGGCCCTTGAGCTGCTCACCACCCTTTCAAGTAAGTGCACACTATCGAATAATTCCACATGGAATGAGAACCTTATCCGCCACGGCATAGGATTTGTGAGCACCAACACCAGTGAAGCCTTCATCCCACAAATGCTGAACTTATCTCAAAATGGCGGCATCAGCTTTAGTAAAGGCTGCTATACCGGACAAGAAATCGTGGCGCGCATGCAATACCTAGGCAAACTGAAACGCCACATGTATCGCCTAGGTTTGGATAGTCAACATGAGGTAACAGCCGGTGATGAGGTATTTGCCCAAGGCCAAACCAGTCCAGTGGGAACCGTGGTCAACGCCATTTGTGCCAATGGCCAACAACAGGCTTTAATCGTATTAGAAGACAAAGCCTTACCTGCATTAGGGGAAGGCGCATTATTTGTGGGCCCAAAACAGGTAAATGCCAAGGAGCTGCTATCCTTACCTTATGACGTAATTGACGGTCAGCCACAATAGCGCACGCACGCTGGCCGCTTTGACAAAGGAATGCCCATGGCCAGCTTACTCGAAACCGTTGCCAACGAACTCATTGATCAGATCAAAAACGACACCTTGGTGCTGCCCAGTCTGCCCGAGGTGTGCTTACAAGTGCGGGACGTGGCCGAAGACATTGAGTCCACCATTCCGCAATTAGCCGATCTCATTATTCAAGATGCCGCCCTTTCGGCCCGAATTATTAAAGTGGCCAACAGCCCATTGGTGCGCACCCCTTCCGAAGTGACGGACTTGGTAACCGCCATCAACCGCCTCGGTATTAATTTCACATCCAACCTAGCCATGGGCTTAGCCATGGAGCAATTATTCCAAGCCACCAGTGATGTGGTGGATCGTCGTATGCGCAGCATTTGGCAACAAAGCACTGAAGTCGCCTCCATTTGCCATGTGTTAGCAGCCCATTACACCAAACTGCATCCAGAAGAAGCCCTGCTGGCAGGCTTAATTCATAAAATAGGTGCCTTACCTGTGCTTACCTATGCCGAAGACAATAATGCCTTGCTCAATGATGCCTTTGCCTTAGATAAGCTCATCGACAAGCTGCACCCCTACATTGGCAGTCACATATTAAAAGCTTGGCGCTTTCCTAAAGACATACTCAATGTGCCCAGCCAGTATTTGAAATTTGATCGTGAAATCGCCCAAGTGGATTACGCCGATTTAGTCACCGTGGCGGTACTGCAAACCCATGCCAATACCGACCACCCCTTTGCCAAACTAGATTGGAGCACCATTGGCGCTTTTGATCGTGTGGGTTTATCACCCGATATGGACATTGCCGAAGCCATTGATATCGACGATGACATTTCTGGGTTATTAGAGTAACGCCTTATTTAGGGGCTGTAGTTTGATAAGGAAGTGGTTTGAGTATCCACCGAGCCCTTCCCACGTCCGTTGAATCCCGCAGTGGGAAATATCGTCTATACTCAAAGCAGTCACCATGACAGGGAATCAACCATGGCTGAAAAAAACGAGCGACTCATAGATCGAGACCCCAAGGCTGAAGAAGAAGCTCAAGCCGCAGCTATGCCTTTTTATAAGAATCCAACCTTCGCGATGGTGCTCAAAGTCAGCCTATCTTTGGGTTTGATCAGCACCTTAGTAACCGGCCTACTCATTACCAACTCACGCTTAAGTGCCGTTGAAGACTTATTCAAAAATACACTGGTGCAAGTCTCACAAGTATCTGAGCAGCAAAAAATCATGCTGGAAAATCTTAAAATTCTCACCGATGACCACAAACGCTTAGTGGCAAAAGTGGAAACGCTGGATTTAGAAAGCGCCCAAGGGGAGCTCACCCAAGCCCTTAAAATTCTCGACACCCAAAGCAAGGCCATCGACAAGCAATTGGCGGTGACGCGCAATGGTTTAATCAGCTTGTCTCGTATGATTCAAGGTAGCCGCGTATGGCAAGAGGACTACAGTGGCCAATATCAAAGCTTGTTTAATGACAACAAAGAAATTAAACAAATGATCAAAGACTTACGCGGCATTAAAGAAGAAAAACACGAAGCCCCTAAATACATCGAAATGGATTTTTAATTTCTTCTATTTCGCATATTACTTACAATGGTCAGTGAATCCACAACGACGCTGACCATGACCATACCCTCTGCAAATTATGTATTCTCACACTGGCAAGAGCCTCACTTTCGACCAGTGAATCAATTTTATCGCCGTCAAAAACACAAAGGCAGCGCCAGCGGTGACGAACAGGTGTTTGTGGTAAAAGATCAAGACGAGATTGTGGCCGCCGTGCGTTTAGTACCCAACACAGGCTTTTACTGGTTGCGCAGTTTGTATGTGGATAAAACCCTACAGGGTCAGGGACTGGGCACACAATTACTGGCGTTCGTGCATCAGCATATTGAACCCTGCATTTATTGCTTCCCTTATTCTCACCTAGAAAACTTCTACACCAATGCGGGATACACCCTAATCGCCCCACAAGAGTTGCCCAATGATTTGCAGCAGCTGTTCACTCGATACAAAGGCAAAGGGGAAAATATCCTTGCTATGGCCCGCCAATAGCCACCCTTTTATGTAAACATCTGTTCACTGCTTTTTAGGGCTATCCGTGTATTTTGTGAATCGTTATTCACGGGGTAGAATAGCGCCTCTACATTCCATCGAACAGCCATTGAGATTGCCATGACACAAGCCAATCGCTTAAGTAAAACCGCTCAAAAATTACAAAACCTTCCAGAGTTCATGCGCAGCTTTGCCATGACTAAAGCCTTCGGCAGCGTCATTAAGTACGCTGGCCATTCTGGTGTGCGTTTTGAAAAGCTAAGCAACAACGAATGCATCGTCAGCATTAAAAACAAAAAGAAAGTACAAAACCACATTGGCGGTATTCACGCAGCCGCCATGGCATTACTTGCCGAAACCGCAACCGGGTTTGTGTTTGGTATGAACGTGCCCGACAGCAAACTGCCAGTGATTAAGAAAATGGACATTGATTACGTAAAACGCTCCACCGGAGACATGCGTGCCGTGGCCACATTAACGGATGAGCAAATTCAAAAAATCCAAACCGAAGAAAAAGGCGAAGTAACGGTACCTGTCATCATCACCGACGAAGCCAATGTGGAGCCAATCAAAGCCAGCATGACTTGGGCTTGGACCGCCAAGCGTCGATAAGCCGCTGCTTCACCTCTTTTTTACCCGTCTGCGCCAATGGATTTCCTCTTGGCGCAGCACTTCTTAAGCTGCTCTCTTTGCACGCCACTTTTCTCTTTTTTGTCTGAATTTGCTACTTTTCTGGCCATATTTCACATGTCTGAATAGACAAGGCTTCACTTAACTCAATAAGTGCGAAAAGGACACAAGAATCCTCGCGCATTCTCAACCGCAAACAAAGAGAACACTATGAAAATACTGACCTTAAGTGCGGCCGGGCTCTGTGCAAGCCTGGCCTGCAATGCCACATTAGCTATGTCCAAAGCACCCGAGCCAACGCCGCAGCCGCAAGCTCAAGGCTTCACGGGTGATGTCAACGCCATGGCGCAACAGTGCTTTTCGGTGCAATCCCCAAGCACAGGTGACTACCTGCAAAAGTACACCAAGGGCGGCTTAATTGATGATGGCTTAGGCTATCACTTTGTGAATACCGCAAAGGACAACGCTACCCGCTTCTTTATGAAACCGACATCCTTTGGTAAATACCTATTAACCGATAAAGAGGGCCGCTACTTTGCCAGCCACTTACCCGCTGAAATCAGCGCCGGTCGCTATGCAGGCGAGTTTGCTGAATGGACCATTCAAAAAGAAGGCAGTGATCGCTACAGTCTTCATGGCACCGCATTGAATATGAAGGTGCGCCATCACTTTACCGATGGCAACTTGTACTTCTTTGATTTGTTAAACCCGTTTAACTTCAACAGTGAGAACACGTTTAAGTTAGTACCACAAACCAACTGTACGGACTTCCCAGAAGTGACCACCAATGTCAGCGGTGACAAATCCGTATTAAAAGGCAATGTGAATGAGCCTGTACGCGGTTTTGTTGACCCCCATACTCACATCACCTCCTATGAATTCATGGGCGGTAAAATGATGGCAGGTAAACCGTTTCATCGCTGGGGTGTAGAAGAAGCCTTGAAGGACAGTAAAGATATTCACGGCCCTAACGGCTCACTGGACTTAATTGGTAACCTTTACACCTTTGAAGACCCCAACATGCGTTACGACACTCGCGGTTGGCCTGACTTTCCATGGTGGCCAAATCACAAGCAAATGAGCCACATGGGTTACTACTACAAGTGGATTGAACGTGCCTATCTTTCTGGTCTGCGCTTAATGGTTACAGATTTAGTTGAAAACGAAGTTCTGTGTAACGTGCAAAAAACTGTTAACCCTGCCAGCTGGGTAAACCCCAATAGCTGTAACACCATGGACAGCATTCGCTTACAGGTCAAACGCCTGAATGAAATGCAAGCCTATATTGATGCACAAAGTGGCGGGCCGGGAAAAGGCTTCTTCCAGTTAGTGACTTCGCCTGAGCAAGCACGCCAAGTGATTGCCAACGGCCAAATGGCGGTACTCATGGGCGTAGAAGCCAGTGAAACCTTTAACTGCGGCTTAAAAGATACCTGCACCATTCACACTATCGAAGCCCAGTTAAATGAACTATACGATTTAGGGGTTCGCACCATTTATCCGACCCATAAATTTGATAACCAATTAGCAGGTTCTGCCGTTGAAGATGGTTTCATTAACCTCGGCCAATTCCTTTCTAGCGGTCGTTTCTTTGAAACCAAGGAATGTGATGAACATACCCATGGACGCAACTTTAAGTCTGGTTTCCCACTGATTGGGCAAGTACCTGTACTCAAAGAAATTTTGGACGGCATCGGTTTAAATCCAGTGTATGACGAAAGTATCCAGCACTGTAATCAACACGGCATCACCGATTTAGGCGTATATCTTGTGAACCGCATGATCGACAAAAACATGCTGATTGAGTTAGATCACATGAGTAACGACACCGCCACAGCAGTGATGGATATCGTCGAAGCACGTAACTACTCCGGTGTGATTACGTCTCACAGCTGGATGAGCGATGGTAAAAACGGTGAAGTGCACAACAATACCCGCCGCCTGATTGAAGCCGGTGGTTTCAGTGCCCCTTATAACTCGGATGCCAACAACATTGCAGGAGGCATTAGTCGCTACCTAGATATCGTTGAACAAACCCCTTACTTAAACGGTGTGGGTTTTGGTACCGACATGAGTGGTTTAGGTGGCCAAGCTGGGCCTCGTTACGATACCGATACTGACCCGCTTAACTACCCTTACACCTCAGAGTTTGGTTTGGTATTTGACAAACAAGTATCCGGTAATCGCGTGTTTGATCTTAACCAAGATGGCATCGCCCATTACGGCTTAGTGGCCGATCACCTACAGGATATTCGTGAACAAGCACCGCAACGTATTTATGAAGCGGTGATGAACTCTGCCGAAGCTTATCTGCAAATGTGGGAACGCGCTGAAAGTGCCCCAAGCACCGCGCACTTTGACCCGTTGCAATAAGGGTTAAAACTCTGACAAAACTAAAAGGCGCTCATTGAGCGCCTTTTTTGTTACAAATTAAATTTGTCTCTGACTTCATTTTTAAATATGATGCGTCGCGTCTTAAAGACTAAGACTAATGTATTGCTTTTAAGGATGAATTCATG
>JBFEWA010000353.1:0-3350 GCA_041546605.1 Bermanella sp. | reverse complement strand
TGCGTGGTGGTTAATAATTCATAAGTTTTGTAGCTGCCAGCAAGCAATATGAGCGGAATACTTAATAAAAAGCTGAAACGGGCGGCGGCTTGACGATCAAATCCTAATAATAAGGCGGCGGTAATGGTGATGCCTGAGCGGCTGGTGCCGGGAATCAAAGCCAAAGCTTGGGCGCAGCCAATAAAAAGCGCTTGGCGAAAACCGATTTGCGATAGGGTTTTGGTGAGCTGGGTTTTTTGATCGGCATACCAAAGTAATAAGCCAAATACTGTGGTGGTGGTGGCGATTACAAGGGCGTCACGTAAATACGCTTCGATGCTGCCATTTAAACATAGGCCAATAAAACCCGCGGGTAAGGTGGCGATGATAATGCACCAGGCCAGTTTGCCATCCATGTTTGGTGTGGCAAAAAGGGTGCTATCGATAAAGCCTTTCATGAGTTTGACGATGTCGTGGCGAAAATAACTCATGACGGCTAATAAGGTGCCAACATGCACCGCTACATCAAACGCTAATCCTTGATCCGGCCAACCTAAAAGATGAGAAGGTAATATTAAGTGGGCCGAGCTCGAAATGGGCAGAAATTCGGTTAATCCCTGCAAAATGGCCAAAACTATGGCCTGCCACCATTCCATATCTATCCTTACTGATTAAGATTGTTGTTTTTGTTGCTTAATGGTCTTCCAATGACTTTGCTCTCTTAAATACACGAGTTCAATGTCTTCAGGGGCCAATACCTGTTTTTGTGAAAATAATTCGACGGCCATAGGCAGAAGGGATTGGGCTTTTAAAATTTGCTCAGGATCTTGCCCTGCAATGCGAGACTGCAAAGAGCTATCAAATTGATCCCATAATTTTAATCCGTGACCACATGCAAAATGGGCTGGGCCTTGTAACGGCAGTTTGTCAGCGTCCACAGTAATGGGGCAGATCAAATCGTCCATGGTGGGCATCATTAAACCTTTATGGTCTGCCAGGTAATGCCCCATATAGAGTTCATTCATGCGCGCATCCATGATGGCCAGAACGTCACTGTGTTGTTGCTCATCATGAGTTTGTTGCGCCATGGCTTGCAAGGTGGATACGCCAATAAGGGGAATGTCACAGGCAAAGCCAATACCTTGTGCAGTGGCTGCGGCAATGCGTAAACCGGTAAATGAACCTGGGCCTTTACCAAAAATGACCGCATCTAATTGATTTGGGCGCAGTCCTGCTTCGGCCATCACGTCATTTAACATAGGGTATAGCAGCCGACTGTGCATACGCGGTGCGGCTTCGAGACGATTAATGATGGTGTTTTCGGTTTTAAGGGCGATAGAACAGCTATCGCTAGCGGCTTCTATGGCAAGGAAATTGGCCATGGCGATACTTCAATTAACTAAACTGGGGCGCATTCTAGCATGATTCCCATAGGGGAAAAATCTTTGAGGGCCCAATGAAACGGGCAAAAAAAACCGGTGCAGCCAAAGACTGAACCGGTTTTTTCAGATCAACTTACCGTTAAAGCGGATTATTTCGCTTTTTTGGCAGTTTTACGACGCGCTGGAGCCTTTTTAGCGGCAGGTTTACGACCGGCTGCTTTTTTCTTGGCTGGCTTTTTCTTAGCTTTTTTAGCTGGCTTTGGCTTAGCTAGTTGTTTTAGCTTCGCAGCAGCTTTTTTCTCAGCGGCTTTTTTCTTAGCTTCTTCTTTCTTCGCGCGAGCTTTCACTTTAGCAGCGTCTTTCTTCGCACGAGCGGCACGCCATTTTGCTTCGAACGCAGCAACGGCTTTCGCTAGATCAGCTTCAGCTTTGCCAGATAGAGACAGTTCGTAAGCTTCAATGGCTTCTTTAGCAGCAGCAGCGGCAGCAGCAGCTTTCGCTTCTACATTAGCAGCTTGAACCATTGCTTTGGCTTCACGTACTTTATCTTTAGCAGCAGCTAGGGCTTCTTTTTGCTTAGCAGCAGCGTTACGAGCAGTTACAACGGCCTTTTTAGCAGCAGCTGTTTTAGCAGAAGCAGCCTTTTTACGGGCAGCCGCTACTTTTTTATTAGCAGCGTCAACTTTAACAGTTGCGGCTTTAACACCAGCATTGGCTTTTTCAACCGCTTTGGTTGCTTTAGTTAGTGCTGGAGAAACGACGGCAGTAGCTTTTTTCGCTACACGTTTTTTAGCTGCAGTTTTTTTACGACCTCGAGCCATAATATTTTCCTTCTTGTTGTGGACGGTGTTTCAATAAAAAAATAGCATAAAAAATGTAAGAGCATAGTCTTATGGGGAAAAATAAATGATTTTTTTGCAAAAAACTACTTTATTGGGGAAGTTTTAGAAAAATTGGCGCAAAAAAATGGCTAAATCGAATTAAAAAACCAATTTAGGGTAAAAAAATGGCCCGCTAGGAATTCGAAATATAAATTCTTAACGGGCCAGATTATTAAAAAGTGTAACCAATGAAACGATTTGGGTTTCGATTTTAGTTTTGTAAAAAGGGTTTTACTAAGTTTGCCATCATTTGGATGTGAGAATCATCGGAATTCAGTGCAGGAATGTAACGATATTGCTCTCCGCCATTTTCTAGGAAGATTTCTTTGTTCTCCTCGGCGATTTCCTCAAGAGTTTCTAAACAATCTGCGCTAAAAGCTGGGCAAACTACGTCAACGGACTTAATTCCTTCTTTTCCCCAAGCTTCTAATGTTTTATCTGTGTATGGTTGTAACCATTCAGTGGGGCCAAAACGACTTTGGAAACACAATTGATACTCGTGATTTTCTAGTCCGAGTTTTTTCACCATTAATTTGACGCTTTCTTCCACTTGTTTTTGATATGGGTCGCCTTTTTCTACGTAAACTTTCGGAATACCATGAAATGAGAAGAGTAATTTCTCGCTGCGGCCATGTTCTTGCCAAAAGTTTTGAATTTTTTGTGTCATGGCATCAATGTAATCGTGATTTTGGTGGTAATCCTTTATTAAATGAATGTGTGGAATGTCACGATTTTGTTTAATAAAGTCGGCTACTTGATCGAAAATAGCGGCGGTAGTGGTGGCGCTGTATTGAGGGTAAAGCGGTAAAACTATAATGTTTTCAAAACCTTGCGCGTTTAGGTTGGTCAATGCTTTGCGCAGTGCTGGTTGTCCGTAGGTCATAGCCAACTCAACATGGGCTTGGTCTTTTAACAATGCTTGCAGTTTTTGTTGTTGCTCAAATCCTATGGTGCGAATTGGGCTGTCGTTTTTCCAAATACCGGCATACAACTTGGCCACTCGCTTTGGGCGTAGAGTCAAAACAATGCCATTTAACACCATCCACCAAATGGGATTGCGCTTGATTACGCGATCATCCCATAAAAATTCTTTCAGATAACGGCGAAC
>JBFEWA010000482.1:0-1807 GCA_041546605.1 Bermanella sp. | reverse complement strand
CTGTTTGATATGAGCCGCAGCCACTTGTAGTGATGGCACTCGATTAATCACTTCAATGGCCAAACTGTAGCGATCAATTTTATTGATAATGGCTAACTCCAATGGCGTATTAATGTTGCCGTGCTCAATATAGCCTTTTACATGAAAGTTATCATGATTACGACGACGATACGCCAGACGATGAATTAACCACGGATACCCATGAAAATTAAATATAACCGGCTTATCAATGGAGAATAAACTGTCGAAATCTTTATCTGCCAATCCATGAGGGTGATCCGTGTCAGGACATAAGCGAAACAAATCCACCACGTTAATAAAGCGAATTTTTAACTGTGGGAAATATTCGCGTAATAATGCCGTTGCGGCTAACGCTTCTTTGGTGGGAATGTCGCCACAGCCCACCATGATGACATCTGGTTCATGTCCTTCATCATTACTGGCCCATTTCCAAATGCCTAAGCCTTGCGCACAATGCTTAATGGCACTGTCCATATCGAGATATTGCACATGGGATTGCTTATCGCAAACAATCACATTCATTTTATTTTCACTGCGTAAGCAGTGATCTGCGGTGGATAACAAACAGTTCACATCCGGTGGTAAATAAATACGCGTCACCTGCGGACTTTTGTTTACTACCAAATCTAAGAACCCTGGGTCTTGATGGCTAAAGCCATTATGGTCCTGTCTCCAGACGGTTGAGGTCACCAATAAATTAATTGAGGCAATAGGCGCTCGCCAAGCGACCTCTTGGCTGATGGCTAACCATTTAGCATGTTGATTAAACATGGAATCAATTACATGCACAAAGGCCTCGTAGGAGGCAAAAAAGCCGTGACGGCCTGTTAGCACATACCCTTCATACCAGCCTTCTAACGTGTGCTCCGAAAGCATTTCCAAAACACGGCCATCAGGGCTTAATTCTCCGCCGTTTTCATCTTCCGGCAAGTATGCTTCAAGCCAGAGTTTTTTACTCACCTCATAAATGGCATCTAGTTTATTCGAGGTATTTTCATCAGGACCAAACACGCGAAAGGTTTGCCCGTTCATTTGCATAATGTCTCTGAGCATTCGACCTAACGGCTTGGTATTTGGTGCACAGCCTTGGGCAGGGGCGGTTACCTTTTCTGCGTATTGACGAAAATCCGGCATGCGTAAATTTTGTTTAAGCAGGCCACCATTGGCATGAAGATTGGCGCTCATTCGGCGCTTCCCTTTAGGCACCAGAGCTTTCAAGCTTGGCAACAAGGCTCCCGTTTCATCGAATAACGCCTCTGGGCGATAACTCTTTAGCCACTGCTCTAACATCGCGAATTGTTGATCGTCTGTGTGTACCTCTTTTAAGGGCACTTGATGGGCACGCCAAAACCCTTCTATTTTGTTGCCGTCAATTTCTTTCGGCCCAGTCCAACCTTTTGGTGAACGCAAAATAATCATGGGCCAAATCATCCGAGTGGCTTTGCCTGAGTCACGGGCGGTTTGTTGCAGTGCTCGAATCTCTAAGACACAAGCCTCCATTGCTTGGGCCATTTGAGCATGCATATCTTCAGGGTCATGGCCTTCTACAAAGTAAGGTTTCCATCCATAGCCTGTAAAGAGTGACGCCAGTTCTTCGTGGGGGATGCGTGATAACAAGGTGGGGTTATTAATTTTATAACCGTTTAAATGCAAGATAGGTAAGACGGCGCCATCGCGAATGGGATTTAAAAATTTATTGGAATGCCATGACGTAGCCAACGGTCCGGTTTCGGCTTCGCCATCACCCACGGCCACCGTCACAATTAAATCTGGATTATCAACCGCT
>JBFEWA010000215.1:0-5743 GCA_041546605.1 Bermanella sp. | reverse complement strand
AGATGCCGAAAGTCATGAACAGAGGTACAAGAATTTGCATGGAAGTTACACCAAAATTGCCTAAACCAGCGTTTAAGCCCAGTGCCAAACCTTGTTGCTTCTTAGGAAAGAAGAAATTGATATTGGACATAGAAGACGCAAAGTTACCGCCACCAATACCAGAAAGCAGAGCAAGAAGTTGGAACACCCAAAGCGGTGTATTTTTATCTTGTAACGCAATACCTGTCCCGATTGCCGGAATCATGAGGAGTGCGGTAGTAAAGAAGAGAACGTTGCGTCCGCCAAATGGACGAATAAAGAAGCTACTTGGGATACGTAAGGTTGCACCAGTCAGGCCGGCAATGGCCATTAGGGTGAAGAGTTCGGGTTTGGCAAATGGAAAACCCAGATTCAACATTTGAACGGTAATGATGCCCCAATAAAGCCAGACAGCAAAACCACATAACAAGCTTGGAATTGAAATCCAGAGATTTCGATTGGCGATGGATTTCCCTTTCTCATTCCAAAATTGAGAATCTTCGGGATTCCAATCGCTGAGGTCGTTCCCTCCCACGGCTTTATTGCCGGCTTGGGCGCCTTGATAGGTGTCGGACATAGTCACCTCCTGAGTGAATATAAGAATATAATGTTCACTATCACTATGATGCCTGCCATTTTGTGCAGCAATAATTATGAATGGGTAGGAATAAAACCTCATTGGTTATATTAGAGAAGGTCTAGCTATTCACTTGTTGCTTTAATGGATTTTTTTGGAACAAAACAATAAGAAACTATCAATAAATAGGCAGAGAGTTTAAGACTTCATAACCATTAGTGGGTACTCCCCTTTGATATAAGGCCACGATAACGCATAATGCCAAATACCATATTTATTTGATGTACATCAAATAAAGCAGAGCGTGCTTATGAAACATTAAATAGCCTTAGATTATAGAGAATATTATGTCCCAAGTAGCCACTATTATGATTGTTGATGACCATCCCTTGTTACGGAAAGGTTTGCGTCAATTGCTTGAACTCGAAGACGAGTTAGAGCTGGTTGCTGAAGCCAGTAGTGGACAAGAAGCGCTAGATCTCGTTGCGCTTGATGAGCCCGATCTAATTGTCTTGGATCTTAACATGCAGGGCATGGATGGCATCGAAACCCTAAAAGCCATGCGTGAACGAGGCGTGGCTTCGCGTATCGTGATGTTAACCGTAAGTGATCACGATGAAGATGTGGTGGCAGCGATTACCAATGGTGCAGATGGCTTTTTATTGAAAGATATGGAGCCGGAAGAGATCATTCGAAAAATCCATCAAGCTGCTTTAGGTAAAATGGTCATCAGTGATCGTTTAGCTGAGGTACTCGCCACAGCGTTGCGTCGCCCAGAAAAGTCAGCGAATACCGTGATGGAATCCTTGACAGGTCGTGAATTAGAAATCCTTAAGTTGATCGCCAAAGGTCTAAGCAATAAATTGATTGCCCGAGAATTGAATATTAGCGACAGCACCGTAAAAGTTCATGTCAAACATGTGTTAAAGAAAATGAACTTGCGCAGTCGTGTTGAAGCCGCGGTTTGGGCTGTAAACGAATTATCGAATTAACTGTGATCCCCATGGGACTGTGAGAGAAATATGTCGGATTGTTGTAGTGCGCCAGGCTTAACTCCGTTTGCTCAAGCGTTATCCAGCTTATTATCAAAAGTTGAAGTCAAAACTCAAACTCAAACAAAACCGATTGGACAAGCCTGTGGTGCGGTTTTATCGCAAGACATCGTCAGTACCCTGTCTATTCCCAGTGCTGATAATAGCGCTATGGATGGTTATGCCGTGCGCACTTCGGATGCCATAGAAGGTGCTGAGTTGAGTATTGTGGCCAAAGTGTTTGCCGGTCACCCACATGATGGTGTTATTCAGGCTGGTCAATGTGCTCGTATCATGACAGGAGGGCAAGTGCCTGCAGGTTGTGATGCTGTCATTATGCAAGAAAATACCTTGGCCACGGACACTAATGTGATCATCCAAAAGGCGGTAAAAGTCGGAGAGAATATTCGACGTGCCGGTGAAGACATTGAAAGTGGGCAAGTGATTTTAAAACAGGGTAAGCGTCTTTCTCCTGCGGATATTGGATTATTAGCCAGTCTAGGGTTTGCTGGCGTTGAAGTCTATGCCCCCATTAAAGTGGCACTCATCAGTACTGGTGATGAATTAAAAGCACCAGGGGAAACACTACAACCGGGTCAGTTTTATGAAAGTAATGGTTATACCGTCAGTGCCGTGTTGCAGCGATTCGGTGTTGAGTTAATTAACCTTGGTATTGTTGAAGATGATTTGGACGCGCTAAAAGCCGCGTTTTTAACCGCAGATGAGCAAGCAGATGTAGTGATCACGTCTGGTGGTGTCTCTGTCGGGGAAGCGGATTATACAAAAACCGTACTAGAAGAACTGGGTAAGATCGATTTTTGGAAGTTAGCAATCAAACCAGGTAAACCGTTTGCGTTTGGCTATTTACCCAATAGTTACTTCATAGGCTTGCCGGGCAATCCGGTTAGTGCCCTAGTCACCTTGCATCAACTTGCAATACCTATGTTGCGGAAGATTTCCGGGCAGTCATTGCAAAAACCTTTGCGTTTACAAGCGGTGACGACCACAGCGTTACGTAAGCGTCCGGGACGCATGGACTTTCAACGGGGCGTGTATGAAGTTTCTACTGAAGGTCAGTTACACGTCACCGCAACTGGCGCGCAAGGGTCGGGCATATTAACCTCCATGAGCGCAGCAAACTGCTACATTGTGTTACCGCAAGAGGGTGGTTCGGTTGAAGCAGGTAATACGGTGGAAATTGAACCCTTTGATGCTCTACTGAACTAGTAAAAGTGTACATGCAGCACCGTGGTGCTGCATTCTTGCTTCAATTCTTTAACTTTTCAATCCTACATATTATAAGTGTTCTAGCCACCGGTTACGGGTGGGAAGAATGCAACTTCATCCAAACTATTCACAATATATTCATCACTGACCATAGCTTGATTAACCGCGGTCAGAATAGATGTGTTGTCTAGGAATCGAGCCCATTGCGGGTGAGATTCGATTAATGATTGTTTTATTTGCGCAACGCTACAAGGGGCTGCATTATCCAATTTCACTTCATGGGTATTGAGTAATTCACGAAGCTGGGCAAAAAATAAAATCTTGATCATCTGGCATACCTGACTCGTATGTGTTTATGGTGTTATCGAGATACTGCGTTATATTGGTAGTGCCCAGATTTTCCACCAGACTTTTCTAATACACGAATCCCGCTGATGGACATGCTTTTATCCACTGCTTTGCACATGTCAATAAGAGTGAGTGCTGCAACACTGGCTGCGGTGAGGGCTTCCATTTCCACACCAGTTTGACCGGCTAGGCGACACAAGGCTTCGACGCGCACAGTAGCGTCATGCTGAGAAGGCTCAAATTGAATGGCGACCTTGGATAGCATTAAGGGATGACACAAGGGAATCAATTGGCTGGTTTGTTTAGCCGCTTGAATACCGGCTATACGCGCCACGGAAAACACATCTCCTTTATGATGATTCCCTTCTAGTATCATCTCTAGAGTGTTGTTGCTCATATGCACAAAGGCTTCTGCACGGGCTTCACGGGTAGTGATGTCTTTTTCACTGACATCCACCATATTGGCTTCGCCATTGGCATTTATATGAGTGAATGCCATCTCTAGTTTCTCGACTTGCAGTTTTCGATTTGCGTTTTTTTCAACTGCGCTACAAAGTTACAAGGACCTTGTCGGCTATCCAATTGAGATTGAATGATGTCATTCCAAGCGGTTCGACAAGCGTTAGTTGACCCTGGCATGCAGAAAATAATCACACCATTTGCTAAACCTGCAATCGCTCTGCTTTGAATGGTGCTGGTACCGATTTGTTCAAAACTGATTTGTCTGAATAATTCACCAAAGCCTTCGACGTGCTTATCAAATAGAGGGGATACTGCTTCAGGGGTGCTGTCTCTTGATGTAAACCCGGTACCACCTGTGATCAGAATACCTTGAATGGATTCATCCGCAATCCAGTTGCTCACGACTGCACGAATCTGATAAATGTCATCAATAACAATGCGCTTGTCAGCAAGGTTGTGACCTTGTGTTGTTAGCGAATCCACGAGTAATTGGCCGCTGGTATCGGTTTCTTCGTTGCGTGTATCTGATACGGTTAAAACAGCAAGGTTTAATGCTTCAAATACGTCAGTTTTATTGTGTCCCATAAGGAACTCCTTCAATTAATTTTAAATAATAGAAATGGCATATTCAGCATCTCGCCACTGATCCGGTGTATTAGCATTGCTTAGACGATCTTCATCTTTTGGCGAAATAGCGACAGCGTTAAAATGACGGCATAGATTTCTAATCGAGCGATTTTTAATGGTGCCATCCATAACGTCTTTTAAATATTGGCGAACATTTTGTGTATTGGGCAGGTACAAGGGTAAATAGTGATTGTCAAAATGCACGGGGTTGTTGCCTTCGGATCCTGCTTTTAACAAATAATTTAAATCAATGGTTTCAATCAGTGGTAAGTCAACCGGCACAATGAGTACACCATCTGCATGACTTTTTTGTAAAACGGAAAAAATTCCGCCTAAAGGACCCTGTTGTTTATAAATGTCTTGTATAACCCGATGACGGGTAAGAAATTGAATTTGCCCTTGATTGCGACTGATTAAGATATTTTTTAGGGGCAAGGGCTCCATGGTATCTAATATATAGAAAAACATATCACGATGATCCCGTCGTAATAGTGCTTTGTCTTGACCCATGCGACTGGAGAGGCCTCCAGCTAATAAAATACCATCAATAGTGTACATGCCTAGCCTCCTAGCATGGCAAGATAGCGGGTTGAGCCAGTTTTGTGCTCACTTAAATAGTGACTGGCAGCTTTTGTGCCCATCAACTTATCGAGTTGTTCATTTAACATTAGAGATTCGTCTGAGTTTAACAGTGAGCGTAGGTCATGGCCTTGCTCGCCAAATAAACACAGATGCAACTTCCCTAATGAGCTGATACGTAAGCGATTACAGCTTTTACAAAAATCTTTGCTGTAAGGCATGATCAAGCCAATGTTGCCTTGATAGTCTGGGTGGGTGAATTCTTTTGCGGGACCTGAATGTTGCGCTTTTTCTAGTAATGTCCAGCCGCTATTTAATAATGAAGCTTCAATTGATTCACCAGAAACATGGTTGCGCGCAAAATATGCTTGGTTATCCCCGGTTTCCATTAACTCAATAAAGCGCAAAGAAATCGGAGTGGACTTGATCCATGAAAGAAATTGATCAAATTCTTTAAGGTTGTGTTCTTTAAGCAAAACCGCATTGACCTTGACCTTTTTTAGGCCATGCTGCATGGCCATATTGAGTCCTTCCATGACTTCTTCCAAACGGTCATGACCAGTTATGCGCTTGAAGTTATCAGCGTTTAAACTGTCGACGCTGACATTGATCGCATCCAGTCCCGCGTCAATCCATTGCTTGATATGTTGAGGTAATTTATACCCATTAGTGGTGATGGCAACGGTTTCTATGCCGTCGATGGATTTTAAGGTCTTGATGATGGCAGTGATGTCCTTGCGCACGCTGGGCTCGCCGCCGGTAATACGTACTTTCTTGATGCCCTTCTTCGCCATTAGGCTCACTAGGGTGTGAATCTCGTTAATGCTTAAAGGCTTGTTTTTCTCACTGCATTGGTAGCCATCAGGCAAACAGT
>JBFEWA010000481.1:0-1813 GCA_041546605.1 Bermanella sp. | reverse complement strand
GTGGCGCTTGTTGAGCCATACCTTGAGCAGGGGCATAACCACCACCCATGTTGTCACCACTGTTGCGGCTATCTAGCATGGTCATTTCGTTAGCAATGATCTTAGTTGAATAACGCTTGATGCCGTCTTTTTCGTACTCGTCAGTGCGAAGTTTGCCTTCAACGTAAATCTTGGAGCCTTTTTTAACGTACTCACCCATGATCTCAGCCAAACGACCAAACGCTTCCACACGGTGCCATTCGGTTTTATCCACTTGCTGGCCGGTATTGCGATCTTTGTAGCCTTCATCTGTGGCCAAGCTCACGCTGCACACGGCATTACCATTTGGTAGGTAGCGCATTTCAGGATCACGCCCTAACGTACCAATTAAGATAACTTTGTTAATACTGCCTCGTGCCATAATCTTTCCTCGCCGAATCGGCTTAACTTAAATTTTATATTGCTTTAATGATGTTGGATTAAAGGTGGTGTTGTCCACCTTCAAATACGCCGCCTGATCCTTAAGCATGATCACCACTTCATGCACACCAGGGACGGCTAATAATTCACGTTCCAGTTGTTCATACGGGCCCGCATCGGCCTTCAATGCCATACGGTAACTGGTCAAATGCCTAGGTTTTTCCATGGTCATCACCAGTACCGCCCAAACCAGCAGTAATGGCATGATGCCAAAAAATACCCCTGCCAGTCCAAAGCCTTCACTTAGGTAGCCTCCCAGCATACCACCAGCAAACGCCCCTAGGAATTGGCTTGTACTATAAACCCCCATGGCGCTGCCTTTGAAGCCTGCCGGTGCGAACTTGCTCACTAACGAAGGCAAGCTGGCCTCTAAAATGTTAAAGGCCACAAAGAAGACCCACAGGGCAAAGCTGATGCCAGCCACAGAGGATAACTCACATCCCAACAGCACCAAACTGACCATTAATAACACCACAGCCAGCAATAGCACCTCTTTCATCTTCTGCTTTTTTTCCGCAATGATGATAAACGGCACCATGAACACAAACGCCACCACCATCACAGGCAAATACACCTGCCAATGACTGGCTTGTACCAGCCCCGCTTTCACCAAGGCCACAGGCACGGCAACGAAGCACGCCACCAATACCGCGTGTAAGGCGAATATACCGTAACTTAAACGCAGGATTTGACGATCTTGAAACACATCCCCCAGTTGATGCACGAAAGCGCGGGCATCTCGGGAGCGAATTTGCTGCACAGGGGTCGGCACGGCCACCACTAATAACACCATGGCCAATACAGAAAACAAGGCGGTTAATAAGAACAAGCCTGACAGCCCCAACCAAGCAGCTAGTATGGGCCCAGCCACCATGGCCAAGGTAAATGACAGGCCAATACTGGCACCAATACTGGCCATGGCTTTGGTGCGATTTTCTTCGCGAGTGAGATCCGTCATGAGTGCCATTAAAGTACTGGCAACGGCCCCGGCCCCTTGTAAAGCACGACCAATGATTAACATCCAGATGCTATCGGCCATGGCACATAGTGCACTGCCTAAGGCAAACAACGACAGGCCCAATAGAATCACCGGCTTACGCCCGATACGGTCGGACCACACCCCAAACGGCAGTTGTAAGAATGCTTGTGTTAGACCATAAGCGCCAATGGCTACCCCAATCAGCGTGGCACTGGCTCCTGCGTAATCCTGTGCGAACAACGCCAAAACAGGCAGCACCATAAATAAGCCAAACATACGTAAGGCGTAAATGGACGCTAGGGTAGTAATGGTGCGTGTTTCGAGTGGAGACATGGGCCAAACAACATGAAAAAAGAGCGGCATTTTATCAATCCC
>JBFEWA010000019.1:0-18187 GCA_041546605.1 Bermanella sp. | reverse complement strand
CGTGGGCGCATTGGAAGTATGCGACCTGCCCCAGCTAGAAATCACTAAATTACACATGCGAGTGGACACTGGGGCACAAACTTCTTCTTTGCATGTGGACAATATTGAAGAATTTGAAAAAGACGGGCAACCTTGGGTCAGCTTTGATATCCACCCAGATGTTCACAACGTCACCACTGTGGTGCGTCGCCAAGCCAAGGTGCATGACACTCGAGTAGTGAAAAGCTCCAGCGGCGACAAACAACAACGTCATGTAATTGAAACGCAAATCGTGTTGGGCGGGCAAAGCTGGGCCATTTACTTGACCCTAACGGATCGCTCTTCCATGACGTATTTGATGCTGCTTGGTCGCCAAGCCATGCAAGATCGAATTTTAGTGGATCCGTCTGTGGAATATATCCTGGGCCAATAAGCCCATTGCAACGTTTAAGTCCACACGCTGCGGATTACTTAAGTAATCCGCGCGCAATAATTTCCTTCATAACTTCTGACGCGCCCCCATAAATCCGCTGCACTCGTGCATCTAAAAATGCCCGCGCAATGGGGTACTCTTGCATGTATCCATATCCACCAAACAACTGCAAACAATCATCCGCCACCTTGCATTGTAATTCTGTGGAGGACAATTTTGCTTTGGATGCGCTCACCGCATCCAACTCCCCTTTCGCATAACGCGCAATACACGATTCCACATAGGCCCAGTTGATGCTGATTTGTGTGTCCAGTTGCGCAAGGGTGAAACGGGTATTTTGCAGTTGCGCCAAACTCTGGCCGAACAGTTTCCGATCTTTGGTGTATGCCACGGTCCAGTCCAACATGCCGCTGCAGGCCCCCATGGCACATATGGATAAAATCAAACGTTCTCTGGGCAGCTCTTCCATTAAGTGGCGGAAGCCTTGGTTTTTAACTCCAAGAGTATCTGCGCACACTACCTCATCAAAAAACAACTCTGAGGTATCGCCAGAGTGTTGGCCAATCTTTTCAAGATTGCTGCCCACTTCATAACCCTGAGCCGCCTTTTCTAGCAAAAATAAGCTGATGCCTTTGGCTCCAGCTGTGGGATCGGTTTTGGCCGCCACGATACACACATCCGCATGCTGACCATTGGTGATAAAGGTTTTTTGCCCACTGATGCGATACCCCTCATCACAGGCAATCGCTTGGGTGCGAATGGCCTGTAAATCACTGCCCGCCCCAGGTTCTGTCATGGCAATGGCTCCTACTGCTTCACCGCAGACCAACTGGGGTAACCACTGCTGTTTTTGCGCTTCAGTGCCTAGATGAGAAATATAAGGGGTCACAATGTCACTGTGAACGGACACATTCGTGGCCAAAGCAGCAAAGCCTCTTTCCGATAAGACCTTCACCACCAAAGCCGACATGGCAAAGTCGCCACCACAGCCGCCATAGGCTTCATCTACATCCACACATAAAAACCCCGCTTGGCCCATTGCCCGCCATACATCACGGGGAATGATGCCGTCTTTTTCCCATTGCAGATAATACGGCGCCACTTCTTGATCTAAGAAGCGATTGAGGGAATCTTCGAATAACGCCATGTGCTCGGACATGATTTCACCTTTGTATTGTTCTTCGTTCATTTCACACCACTTCCCCTGAACACGAAAGCACCCAGTGCGACAAAATCGTTAGCATTGTCTATAGAGGCGAATATTTAAGCTGTGGCTTCATCTATTAGGCTGAAAATGTCTACATTCACGCAAAAAAACCACGCAGTAATAGCGCATTTGAGTAAACAAATGTATGCTCACACCCCCATTTTTAATAGGTAGCAGTATGATTCGCCTAATTCGATATGCTTTGCTGTCATTGCACTTTGTTGTGAGCAGCGGTCTGGGTTTATTAATTGGTATTTTACGTCCATTCCACCCAACCAATAGCCGCTGGTGTTCGCACATTTATGGCGGAATCGGTTTGCCTATTATTGGCCTTAAAACCCAAGTGGAAGGCCTTGAACATTTCAAAACCAATCAACCTTGTATTGTGGTAGCCAATCACCAGAGCAACTGGGATCTATTTGTATTAGGCAGCATTGTGCCTGAGCGCACCGTAAGCCTAGGTAAGAAAAGCCTGAAGTGGGTACCGCTATTTGGTCAGTTATACTGGCTGGCGGGCAATGTTTTGATTGATCGTGGCAACCCACGCAAAGCCATGGAAGCCATGGACATCACCAAACAAGCACTGACCACCAAGAACACCTCTATTTGGATTTTCGCAGAAGGCACCCGTAACGGTGGCAAAAACATGCTGCCGTTTAAAAAAGGCGCATTTGTGACCGCCATCAATGCTGGCGTGCCTATCGTGCCAGTTTGCTGCAGCAGCTACCTAGAAGGCTTTAGCCTAAATAATTGGGATAATGGCACCGCCCATATGCGTGTATTGCCAGCGGTGAGCACTCAAGGCTTAACACAGGATGATGTCACCAGCTTAATGACTCAAATTCACAGCACCATGATGGATAACATCAATGAGCTGGACGGCAAAGCCATCAACAGCAGCGCCGTTGAAAAAAGCGCGTAATCACAAGATTCGGCTGTTCAAGCACCAAAAGGCCCAGTATTCTGGGCTTTTTTGTGCCTGTTAAACCCCATGACCCCATTTGATATTTGCCGAGAATGTATTTATTTGCTGCTAGAGCAGCCGCTATTGGGCAACGATCTTAAAGCACTGGCCAGTGGTTTTGATCTATCCGAAAGTCACTTTCAAAAACTGTTTAAACAACATGTGGGGTTAAGCCCTAAGCAGTTCCAGCAAAGCGTACTGGTGCAACAGGCGCAGCCCATGTTGCCCAACCACAGTTTACTGACCACCAGCGAAGCCCTATCCCTCAGCAGCCCATCGCGCTTACATGATGCCTTTGTGCAAATAGAAGCCATGAGCCCAGGTGAATTCAAATCCAAAGGAGAAAGCCTAGTACTGCGCCATGGCCAGCAGGATACCGTGTTTGGCCCAATGCTGGTGATCATGAGTCAGCGCGGCTTAATGTACCTGGGCTTTTGCAGTTCATCACAGGGGGTGATTACCGCTTTGCAGCAACGCTTTCCACTGGCTAAATGGATGGCCTGTGAGCATAACCAGTTGCTTGTAGGAGACCCCTTCACCCAAGCCCAGTCCATTCGCTTACATTTGCCCGCCACCAACTTTCAAGTACAAGTGTGGCGTGCCCTATTACACACCCAGCCGGGTGATTTGATCAGTTACCAAGACATCGCCATAAAATTGGGTAAACCCAAAGGGGCTCGCGGTGTAGGCCAAGCGGTTGGGGCTAATCCTGTGGCGTTTTTGATTCCCTGCCATCGTGTGATCAAACAAAGTGGTGCCATTAGTGGCTATCGCTGGGGTATTCCACAAAAAGCCGCGTTACTGGCCTGGGAGCATGGTTTACGCACACCCTGACACAGTTGGCCTTGCCAGATAAACAATTGGCTTCTTAACTTTACTTGTGGGAAACAAGTGAGGTAACCATGGCCAATCAGGTTTTAATCTGTGATGACTCGAAGATGGCGCGCAAACAAATGGCACGCGCCCTACCTGATAATTGGCCAGTGGAAGTGCAGTTTGCTGAGCACGGCCAAGAAGCCATCGATCTCATAAAATCCCATACCTTTGACGTACTCTTTCTTGATCTCACCATGCCTGTGCTAGACGGCTACGCCACCTTAGAGGTCATCCGCCAACAAGACTTACCCATCATGGTGATCGTGGTATCCGGCGATATTCAACCGGAAGCCCAAGAGCGCGTGAAAAAATTGGGGGCCATCGACTTTATTAAAAAGCCAGTGGACTCTCAGCGCATTAAACAAGTACTCATGGAATACGGCATTTTGAGGGATCAAGACCATGAGTGATTTGATCCAACTTAGCGAAGACGAGCGAGACTGCTACCAAGAGATCACCAATGTGGCCATGGGTCAGGCTGCGGATCGACTCGCCAGACTCTTAGGGGTGTATGTGGTCTTGCCCATCCCTAACGTGAACATGATTGAAATTAATGAATTCAAAATGACCCTGAAATCATTAGAAAGTAATTCTACCGTGAGTGCCGTGTGCCAAGGGTTCATTGGTGCAGGTATTGCCGGTGAAGCCCTATTGATTTTCAACGACGCCAGTTTTGCCGAAATTGCCAAGTTACTGGATTACCCTGGCAACCTTGATCAACACGAAGAGCTAGAAATGCTCATGGATGTGGCCAACGTTTTAAATGGTGCCTGCATTCAAGGCATTGGTGAGCAGCTGGATATCGACTTTAGCCAGTCGCACCCTGTGATCCTTGGGCAACATTGCTCCATAGCGGACTTGTTAGAACCCAGCGAGAGTCGCTGGAAGCGTACCATGGCCATCGAAATCAACTACACCATAGAAGACCACAATATTAACTGCGACCTGTTACTGCTGTTCACCGAAGACAGTGTGGTGCATATGAATCGCCTCATCAGTTTTTTAATGGATGATTAATATGAGCGAACACGAAAACGAATTAGATCAATCTCACTGGTTTATGGATATATTGCAAACCATTGATGTGGGGCTGGTTGTATTGGATAGGCAGTACACCATAAAGCTATGGAATGGCTTTATGGAAAATCACAGTGGCGTGCGCCCTGATCAAGCTAAAGATCACTGCTTGTTTGATTTATTTGCTGAGATTGATGAAGACTGGTTTAAGAAAAAAGCCGAGGCCGTGTTCTTACTCAACACACGGGCTTTTACTATTAGTGAACAACGGCCGTTTCTATTTAAATTTAAAAACAACTACCCGATTACAGGGCGCGCAGAATTCATGTATCAAAATGCCACCATGATTCCACTCAATAACATTCATGGGGAGACGGATCACATCTGTTTGATTATCTATGACGTGACCACGGCCACCATGAACAAACTGGCTCAAGAAAAGAGCCAGCAGAATAGTTCTATTTAAAACGACTAATCCAGCACACCGATTTCAGGATCTATATTAGCCACGCTCTGCTGTAGCTTTTCACCCAGCTTTACGTTTTTGCTCATTTCTTCTAATAAGCGTTCGATATGATGCTCTAATACCGTCAGCTCCCGCACTAAGGCACTGTGAGCTTGGTCGAAGTCATCTCCCGGTGATAAATTTTGTGTTTTTTGCAAAAGCTTACGTACGTAATTTAACTGTTGAGTAAACACCGCATTGGCTTTGTGGGCATTACGTTCAACAATGATGGATTGCTTATATAACGCATCCAATTGCGCGGGACTGACACTACCCATAGCAGGCATGTCATCATCCTCTTTGTCTTTTTGATTGTGTTTATCCCACAAATAAAACACAGCAAAGCACAGCACATAACTGATTGACCAGGCCACCCAATCTAGATTGCCATCATTCAACATGGCAGGCCATTGATGCACCACGCCCAACAATGTGCCTAAAATCAAACTCATTTTAATCGCCATGACCATGGCTATTACTCCATTAAAAAAGCGGGAATTGAATCCAATTCAAATTCGATAAAATGATGACACCCCAAATACACACCACTTGCGCCAAGCTGAAAAAAACCGCCGCGCTGGCAATGTCTTTGGCAGCACCAGACAAATCATGTCGCTCGGTGCCGATGCGATCCACCACATATTCAATGGCAGTATTGAGTAACTCGGTAATGACCACGATGAACAAGCTTAATAACATCAACGCCACTTGGGTCACGCTTTGCGCGATGCAAATGGCCACAGGTACTAATACCAAGGCCAATAAGAATTCTTGACGCACCGCCGCCTCGGTTTTCCATGCTCGCTGAATGCCTTTAAACGAGTATCCAGTGGCATTAAAAATACGCAGCAACCCTGTGGCGGTAAACTTCTTTTGTTCCATAACAACTCAATGTGTAACGATTTAAATTAGGGCAACACTAACCTGAGAACCCTTATATGACAAGCCTTTAGGCGCATTAGGGTGAACCGGCTAAAGAAAAATATCACCCTCCCTCAAGCGCCATACATCATGCCAAGACAAAGTGCTCACTCAATTGATCAAAAAAAGATAACGGTATAATAAAACCTGGCTATTGACCTGCTTCTACAAACCCGTAAAGCTTACGCAAAATCATTAAAAATAAGATCGCCATGGCCAAACTTTCTCAAATCACACCCAAACTCAACCTGATTATTTTCAGCTTAAGTTTATTTATCAGCTCGGTTTTCATCAGCTGGGTGCTATTGGCCCAAGTGAATTTTGGCTATTCCCTGCTTTACCCCACCATGAGCATTGATGAGCACATCCAAAAATACGGCCCACAAAACCGCTATCGCCATGGGTTTGAACTCACAGATGAAAAAGAACATAAACGCTTATTCGCTAATATCGTGGACGCCATTCATAGCGACGGCAAAGGGCTAGCTAAAATTGTATATCGTTTACCTAATGGAGAGCCGGTGCGCACATTATTACGCCAGCCAGAGGTGGTGCATCTACAAGATGTGGCCCATTTGATTAATCAATTTTATCTAGTGGCCACCATCGCCATCATCATTACATTACTGTATGTGGGCTATTTTAGTTTTAGGCGTATTCCCTTGCCGTCGTTAAAACAGCAAGCCATTGGCATCGGCAGCGTTTGTGGCATTAGCGCTGTGTTGATTGTGCTGATTGGGCCGGTTAAGGTTTTCTACGCCATGCACGAATGGATCTTCCCAGACAACCATCAATGGTTTTTTTACTACCAGGAATCACTCATGACCATTGTCATGAAAGCCCCTGATTTATTTGGCGCCATCACCATTTTTATTACTCTATTGGCCATAGGGATATACTTGGGCCTCAATCGTTTACTGCACATAATTGAATACAAAAAGAGCAAAAAATAAGCAAAAAAATGGATCAATGGCACTGCTGCCCCACAAATTAATTTCGATTGGTTTTTAACCAAAAAGCTGTCATCCCCGACGCGCGAAGCGCTTTGATCGGGGATCCATTTCTATTTTTTCACAAAATTTAAGTATATTTTCTGCAAAATTAAGGGATTAGACCCCCGCCTTCGCGGGGGAGACTTTGGATTTCAGTTGATTTTCAAACTATGGGGCAGCAATGGGCCATAGGCCCATTTTTTATAAGCGGCTTATCGTTCAAGTAACGCAACTACCCCTTGACCACCAGCGGCACAAATAGAGATCAAACCCTTGCCCGATCCTTTTTGCGAAAGCAGTTTAGCTAGGTTACCCACTATACGCCCACCTGTGGCCGCAAACGGATGCCCTGTAGCCAATGAGCTACCATTGACATTCAGTTTGCTCATATCGATTTCGCCCAGAGCTTTCTCTAAACCTAAGCGTTGTTGGCAGAATTCATCTGTATTCCACGCTTTTAACGTAGCCAGCACTTGAGCCGCGAAGGCTTCATGGATTTCATAAAAATCAAAATCCTGCAGGGACATATTATTACGCGCTAACATTTTCGGCACCGCATATACCGGCGCTAACAATAACTCTTCCTTGTAGTCACTGTCTTTGCCAATGAAGTCCACAGCACTGGTTTCAAAATCAGAGATATAAGCAAGCACAGGCAAGTTCTTTTCTTTGGCCCATTCCTCACTGGCTAATAACACCGCCGAGGCGCCGTCTGTCAGAGCAGAACTGTTACCGGCAGACAAGGTACCGCCATTTTTGTCAAACGCAGGACCCAGGCTCGCCAGTTTTTCTAGCTTAGTATCTGGGCGTAATAGGTTGTCTTTTTCTAAACCATTAAACGGTGAAATCAAATCATCCATAAAGCCAGATTCATAGGCTTGATGTAATTTTTGGTGGCTGGCCAAGGCAAGTTGATCTTGCTCTTCACGGGGAATGGCCCAGCGCTTGGCCGTCAGTTCTGTATGACCCCCCATGCTTAAACCTGTACGGGGCTCACCATTGCGCGGTAAGTTCGGCGCTAAAAAGCTTGGTCGAAAGCTAGCTAGAATCTTTAGGCGTTCACCGGCTGTTTTGGCTTTATTCAGTTTCATCAGCATGGATTGAAATTTGTCACTAATGGCAATAGGCGCATCAGAAGTGGTATCCACACCACCGGCAATACCGCTTTCAATTTGCCCAAGAGCAATCTTGCTGGCCACGGTGAACACCGCTTGTAAGCCCGTACCACAGGCCTGTTGCAAATCCGTGCAAGGGGTTGAAGCCGATAGTGGTGTATCTAAAACCGATTCACGTACTAAGTTAAAATCACGGCTATGCTTCATGACCGCTCCAGCCACTACTTCACCTACGGTTTGCCCTTGAAGCCCGGTTTTCTCCACTAAACCAGTAATGGCTGCGGTTAGCATGGCTTGGTTAGAAACACCAAAATACGCGGTATTGGATTTTGCAAACGGAATGCGATTCGCAGCCACAATGGCCACTCTGCGTGGAAATGCCATATTGTTTCTCCTGTTGTTCGTTGTTATAGCTTAGGCCACTTTAATGACCAAGGTTGCAGCCAGTCTTGTTGCTTTAAAACATCGTCTAATGTGAAAACATCATCCACGTCTGGCAATGCCTGCAGGGTAAATACTTCATTGGCGTACTCAAACTTTATGGCAAAGCTGTGTAAATAAAGTCGCTGAGCCTTGTTTCCACCATAAAGCGAGTCACCCAATATTGGCGCCGACAAGGATTTCAACGCCACTCGTAATTGATGAGTTTTACCTGTTTTGGGCTTGAGTAAGCACAAACGCCAACCCGGCTGTAATGCCGTTGAAAAGAATTGCGTTAGCGCAGGGTTTTCTTGTGTCGTTAAAAGCTTATAAGCACCACGACGGGCAGCCGCCATATCCCCTTTTATTAAGCCTTGTTTTTTCTTCATCTTTGAAGAACAAACCGCTAGGTAATATTTTTCCACCTGTCTTTGCGCAAATAATGCACTAAGCACCTGGCAACTTTCTTTGCTTTTAGCCAGCAAAAGAATACCAGAGGTGAGCTTATCCAAACGGTGCACCGGCCACAGTTTTATGCCTAACTGTTTTTCCAGCTGTACCACAAAGCCAGCCTCGCCATCTTCACTATGAAAGTTCAGCCCTGCCGGTTTACTGGCCGCTAACCAGTCATGGTGCTGAAAAATTACATCAATGCTCACAACGCATTATTCCCAATCATAAAGGCGACAGTTTACTCCCATAAAAAAACCGCGACTAGCGCGGTTTTTTTAGCTCATCTATGTTTAGAGTTGCTCAGCTGGATGAGCGTCCCCGTGCTTTGCTTGATGCTTGGCAATAATTTGCTCCGGCTTCAATACAAAACGAGATAGCGCAGGCAATAGCAACAAGGCACCAAACATATTCCATAGGAACATGAAGGTTAGCAAGATGCCCATATCCGCTTGGAATTTAATTGGAGACCAAATCCAAGTACCAACACCAATGGCTAGGGTTAAACCTGTAAAGCTTACCGCTTTACCTGTGGTTTTTAAGGTTTCAAAGAAGGCTTGATGTAAGTTTTTACCTTCGATCAATAATGCTTCTAAGCGGCTATAAATATAGATGCCGTAGTCCACACCGATACCCACACCCAATGCAATTACTGGCAGCGTGGCGACTTTCACGCCGATGCCCATCTGTGCCATCAGCGCCTGACAAAGGATAGACGTCAGGGCCAATGGTGTGATGATACAAATAATGGCGCGAATTGAACGGAAGGTCATAAAGCACAATGCGGATACCACAATGTATACAAAGATTAACATCAGGGTTTGCGCATCTGCGATAACTTGGTTAGTCGCCGCTTCAACACCTGCGTTACCAGAAGCCAGTTTAAATTTAACCGCTTCATTATCTTCATAACCCGCTGCAAACTCAGCCGCTGTATTCACAGCACGCTCTAGGGTTTCTGCTTTGTGATCATTCAAGAAAATAATCACAGGCACCATAGAACAATCTTGGTTCAGCATGCCACTTGGCGCACGTTGAATACTGGAGTTCAGAATATTTTGGTTACGGGATAAGGCTGACCATTTAAGGTTACCTTCGTTCATACCCTTAGAAACCAGTTTGGAAACAGAAACCAAAGACACTGCGGATTGCACGCCTTTCACGTTTTCCATGGTCCACATTAAACGGTCTATCGCATCTAACGCCACATAGCTTGCACACTGCTCACGTGGGGTTTCAGCCATGATAACCAGCACGTCTGAACTGGTTGAGTAATTATCCACCACAAATGCATTGTCTTGGTTGTAACGGCTATCTGGTCTTAATTCTGGCGCCCCTTTATCAAGGTCACCAATTTTAAGGTTTTGACTACCAATCACACCCGCAACCGCTAAGCCAACGGCCACAACAATGGCAGTGGCCGCCACTTTTTTATGGGTAAAATTCGCAATGAATTTCCATAACTTAGGCTCTGACGCTTCAACTTTTTGCGCGTGTCCCACACCAGAGCGGCTGATACCCACATAAGACATCAACAAAGGCAGGAGCAATAAGTTAGTCACAATGATCACAGCCACACCAATAGAAGCAGCAATAGCCAGTTCTTTAATTACGGTGATGTCGATAAATAACAAAGTTAAGAACCCGATAGCATCGGATAACAACGCCAACATGCCCGGTACATATAAACCACGGAAGGCTAATCGAGCCGCCATTTCACGGCTTGCACCTTTACCGGCTTCGATGGCAATACCATTAATAATTTGAACACCATGACTGATACCAATGGCAAAGACTAGGAATGGCACCAACATAGAATAAGGATCAATACCAAAGCCAATAAGATTCAATAAACCCAACTGCCAAATCACCGCCACAATGGAGCAAAATACAGGAATCAACGTACCTTTGATGCAGCGAGAATACATATAAAGCAGAATAGTGGTAATGAATATGGCACCTAAGAAGAACAGCCCAACGTTTAAAGCGCCTTCCATTAGATCAGCCATTTTCTTAGGGAAACCTATGATATGAATGCTGATTTTATCGCTGGAATACTTGTTACGAATTTTTTCTTCTAATGCAACGGCAAGCTCTTTTGGATTTAACGCTGTACCGGTTTCAGGATCGGTTGCATATAAAGGCACATCAATCATGGTAGATGTGAAATCATTTGCCACCAATCGACCTACTTGACCAGAACGTAGAATATTTTCACGCAGTTGGTTAATACTCTCTTCACTACCATCATAAGTAGCAGGAATAACAGGACCACCTTGGAAACCTTCTTCGGTTACTTCGGTCCAGCGAATATTAGGCGTCCACATGGACTTCAATTTAGAACGGTCCGCCCCTTTGATGTAAAACACCTCATCATTAATTTGACGTAGGGTTTCCATGTAATCGGCATTGAAAATGTCACCGTTCTTATTAGCAACCACGATCTTGATGTTATTCAAACCACTGCTTAGGTCATTAGCATGACGCATATGGTTTTGAATATATTGGTGCTCTAACGGAATATATTTTTCAGAGCGAGAATCTAATCCCACTTTTGATGCGCTGAACGCTAAAAAGCCAGTCAACACAATCAACATCATTAAAAACAAACCACGGCGAGAAAATAATAGTTTCTCTAAAAATGGTTCTGCATCAGGAGTAAGAATATAGTGTTCTGGCTCTGTCTTCGGCATATCTTTTTGACTCATTTGAATTACCCCTCGATGCTCGTAATTTCAACTGCGAGGCGTTCGCCAGTTTTATCCAAAATCTTCACACCATTTTCACCGACCATTACAAAGTCACCAGAATCGATTTCAATGATTGCAGAAGCATTACTACGACCTTCACGGGTTTGACTTTCCCATTTCTGACCAGCATCAATCCCTTTTAAGAACGCACCACCATTACCTACAATATAAGCAATACGACCTAAGTGATCAGTAGCACCCATTAATGTTTGATGGGTATGGGTATCTTCTAAGCGCCAGCTCAAACCAAAGTTATCCGAGCGGGCTAAATTTCCACGTAAACCAAATGCCAATTGCACATTGCCAGACAGACTCATTACACCAAAGAACGAGCCATCGTACGGGCTTAACATTTGTTTCCATGTTTCACCAGCATCCTGGCTGCGCAGCATTAAACCGGCTTCACCTACCATCATTAAACGCTGATCATCTATGCGAGTGATACTGTTTAAGTGGAAGCGATCTGGGTTTTCCACATGGCTAGACCAAGACGCCCACGTATTGCCACCATCCATAGTTTTGAAAATCATGCCGTAAGCACCAATCACAAAACCTTCACGAGTGTTTTTGAACCATAAATCTAATAATGGCTTGGTGGATCTATCTTCAAAGTCGATTTGCGCATCTTCTAGCGCAAATGTGGCGTTTTCTAAATTTTCTTCTGCTAGTGAAATACGCGTTTCACTGCCTATTACCATGGCTTTGCTTAGCTCATCTTCATAGAATTCTTTAGCCGCTTTAGCCGAGTTCAGTACCATCTCGTTGGCCTGAAAACCATCGAACTGTTTTGCCCAAGTCAAACCGCCGTCTTCAGTTTTCAGCACAACCGCATCGTGGCCAACGGCCCAACCTGTGTTTTCATTGACAAAATAAACCGCTGTTAAAGTGGTAATCACTGGCACTTTTGCTTGACGCCACGTACGACCTTGATCATCACTAAAAATTATATGACCGCGTTCACCTACTGCAATTAAACGCTCACCTGCTGCTACGATATCAAGCAATAAAGACTCGTGTGCTTTCGTAGTTGCCATCGCTGGCGTATCTAGCGGGTCTTGCCATTGCGCCAATGATGGCATGGCAGTTAATCCTAAAGCCGCTACTAAGACGTTAATTGAAATAAATCGATTAGCTGATCTCAGCACGGCGCCCACTGAAAACAGTGTTCGCATTAGTTAATCTCCAAACTAAAATATAAAAATTGACTCAACTTATGACACAGTTTCACTCATTGAAACTGTGTCTTTTGAATATTTATCGACCGCGGCGACGTAGCTCTTGCGGTGTAAAATAGCGACTACCAGGGGAGACCTGACTAAAGTCGATGGTAGTACGTTCTTCATTATCCATGCCTTGCACGTGATAACGGCGAGCTTGAATATCGTGGAATACATCCATCGCTGTCCAAGTGCCTGGAAGCTCGTAGTAGTTTTTGAGGTAAGCCATGCTTACACGCCACAATTCACCACGCTCGTCGTATTGATCAATCGCAGCAGCACTCCATGTATCTTCATCAATATAGAAGCGACGCTTGTGATAGATATGACGTTGACCTGGTTTCAATGTGGCTTCAACCACCCAAACGCGGTGTTTTTCATAACGAGTGTATTCTGGGTTCAAGTGGCCAGCTTGTAATAGCTCAGCATATTTAACACTTGGTGAACCCACTCGGTAATTATTGTAAGGAATGAATTTTTCTTCTTTACCCACAAGTTTCCAGTTGTAGCGATCTGGCGAGCCGTTAAATAAATCCGTTTCGTCGATGGTACGTAAGCCATCTGCTGCTGCCACTGGCGTATCGTAGGCAAGGTTGGGCGCTTTACGCACACGACGCTGACCTGCGTTATAACCCCATGCGCGACGAGGCTCTGCCACCTGGTTCATGGTTTCATGGGCCAATACCGCACCACCAGCTAAACGAGCTGGGGCTTTAGTGAACGAGAGGTAATAGATTAATACGTTATCCAGTTCTTCTGGGGTAATACCGCGATGATAATAATTGAAGTCCACCTCTGCTTGGGTGGTGATTAAGCTGTAAGTACCGTCTTGCTGCACCGCTACTTCTGATGCACGACGTACGGCATATTCGCCCCTCCAACGAGTATTGTGGTTCCAGATGATTTCTAGACCATTACTAGGGATAGGGAACGGCGTGCCACCAATCGCACCACTGATACCATTACCACCTTCTACCAATTTTGCCGTCATGGCATTTTTGTAGGTGTTGTCGTAAATCCATTGCGGTGCCGCGGCTGTACGGCGAGACTGAAAAATAGGTAGCTTGAATGTGCTTGGATACGTTTTTAACAGGGCTTTTTGACCCGCTGTTAAATACTTTTCATATTTGGCCATATTCTGGGCTGTCACCACAAACAAAGGCTGATCACTTGGAAATGGATCAACGTGGTGCTGACCTGGTTGTTTATAACTAGCAGGAGGGAATTGAATACCGCCGCGCCACTCTGGGATCGAACCGTCCGCATTGGCTGCTCTTTCCCCCCCTAAAGGAGTTAATGTGGTACGCAACTTATCGGCTTCTTTTTGGGAAACCTGGGCTTGAGACGTGGCGGATAAACCACAAGCCAACAAAAGCGTGGATACTAATAGACCTGATTTCTTCATTTTTATTATTCCCCCAGCCATATACAGAGAGTTATGACTGTTGCTGGATACCAGTACAGAAGTACCAGTTTAAGTGTTTTATTTTTGTTATTGGCCAAGCATATAAAATAAACCAGTGTCGTACAACCAAATACGCCACTGGTTAAGAAAATTTATTGTCCTAAATTGTACCCCTAGCTTACTAGAGTTTTTGTGACAACTTCATAGACATCTTTCGACAAATTACTGCGCGCAGCAATTTTATCCAAAGCCTGCTTCATTTGAGTGCAATTTGGTTCAGCTATTCGCTTCCACTTAGTCAGCGGCCCCAGTAGTCGAGACGCTATTTGTGGGTTCAATGCATCCAGTTCAATGATGCGATCGGCTAACCACCGATAACCTGCCCCACCCTCCCCATGGAAATGACGTAAATTTTGTGAAGCAAATGCCCCTACCACAGAACGCACTTTATTCGGGTTCTTAATATCGAACGCTGCATGGCTTAAAAGTTCATTGGCGTTTTCCACTCCACCACAAGCATCACTGGACGCTTGTAGTGATAACCACATGTTCACCACAAGGGAGTCATGCTGCCACTGATCATAAAATGCTTGAAGTGCAATTCGTGCCAATTTTTGCTCGTTAGAGCTCACCAATGCGGACATGGCGGCAAATTGATCCGTCATATTGTCCGCTTGCTGGAATTGCTCCATGGCTAGATCACCATAAGATGCCGATTGAGACGCATTTAAATACTGCAAGCACAGATTCTTCAAGCTGCGCTGCGCCATAGCTGTTGGCGTAGGCACATATTGCGCTTCGGACTGGCACTGTCGATAAATATTAAGAAACAACTCATGTAATTGATTAGCCAGAGTCTGCTTCACAAATTCACGGGCTGTATAAAGCGCATGCACCTGAGCTTTATCTTGTTGCTCAATTAAATAAGCCAAACTTGGCAACGACAGCATTTGCGCCTGCATGGCCAAGTCATCTTGTAGACCATTTAATAGGGATTCAAACACTGACAGCAAGCCAGCATCCAATGTCAGCTCACGACCGGCCAACACATCTTGCGACAAGGATAGAATGATATTGGTCGCAAGGGTCTGCCCTGCATCCCAACGGTTAAAACCATCGCTGTCGTTGGCCATTAAAAACAGTAGCTGCTCTGGCGTGTAGTCATAATGCAATTTCACTGGAGCACTAAAACCACGCAAAAATGACGGTACCGGACGTGTAGGCACATTAGTGAATTCAAATGTTTGCTGCGCCTGCGTTAAATTCAAAACTTGGGTTTGGCTATTAAAGGCGCTGTCATTGCACACCAAAGACAAGTCTTTACCGTCTTCCCCAAGCAAGCCCATGGCGAACGGAATGTGATAGGGTTTCTTTTCCTGGGTTTCTGGGGTTTCACGACAGGTTTGCTTAACCGTTAGACGATAGGTTTGAGTCGCCGCGTCATATTCATCATTCACCCATAATTCTGGCGTGCCCGCTTGGTGGTACCAGTTTCTAAACTGGCTCAAATCCACACCACTGGCATCTTCCATGGCTTTCACAAAATCTTCTGTGGTAACCGCTTGGCCATCATGGCGTTCAAAATATAAGTCTGAACCTTTTCTAAAGTTTTCACTGCCTAAAATGTTATGAATCATGCGCACCACTTCTGCGCCTTTCTCATAAATGGTTAGGGTATAAAAGTTAGAAATTTCAATAAATGATGCGGGCAAAATGGGATGGGCCATCGGGCCTGCGTCTTCTGCAAATTGAGAGGTTCTTAATAAGGACACATCTTCAATGCGCTTAACCGTGCGTGAACCCATATCTGCTGAGAACTCAGAATCACGGAATACGGTAAAGCCTTCTTTTAAACTTAACTGAAACCAATCACGACAGGTAACGCGATTGCCTGACCAATTGTGAAAGTACTCATGAGCAACAATGGCCTCAATACGCTGGAAAGTCGCATCGGTTGCGGTTTTTGGGTTCGCCAATACACAAGAGGAATTAAAAATATTTAAACTTTTATTTTCCATGGCACCCATATTAAAGGCATCAACCGCCACAATATTAAATATATTTAAGTCGTATTCGCGACCATAGACCTCTTCGTCCCATTTCATGGAGCGTTTCAATGCGCCCATGGCAAAGTCGCATTTATCGATATTTTGCGGCTCCACATAAATACGCAACGTGACCTCTTCACCCGACATGGTAGTAAAGGTGTCTTCAATGTGTTTTAAATCGCCAGCAACCAGTGCGAACAAATAACAAGGTTTTTTATGGGGATCATGCCAAGTGGTTTTATGACGACCTTGCTCTAGTTGCTCAGTGGCAATCAAATTACCATTGGTAAGTAAAACCGGATATTGGCTTTCATCAGCCGTGATGGTCACAGTGTAAACACTCATGACATCGGGTCGATCTAAGAAATAAGTAATGCGACGAAAGCCTTCCGCTTCGCACTGGGTACAAAACATGCCCGAGGATTTGTACAAGCCTTCTAAGGCCGTATTTTCATGGGGTTTGATTTTGGTTTGAATCTCAAGAACAAATTCATCCGGCAGATTTGAAAGTATCAGGGTTTCATCGGTGAGTGAATATTCATCACTGCTAATGGCTTTACCATCAACATTGACTGAGATTAATTCAAGATCTTGCCCATTTAATACCAAATCAGACCCACTGCCTGACAGAGTACGCTTCATGGTTAAATGCGATGACACCAAGGTGTGCTCATCAAAAATATCGAATGCCAACTGAGTCTCGACAATATCGAACTGCGGTGCTTGATAATCTTTTAAATAAATGGCTTTCGGTTCTGCGTTTTTCATGGTTTATCCTTAATCCGCCATTAACATTCGATGGAAACTAAATAAGAGGTGTATTTGCGCAAATTAATCACACCGCTATCTAAATTAAATACTGCCCTTTTATTCCCATCAATTTGCCTTCGGCAACTGGGTTCTTATCTAGATTAAAACTCGTCACCTTAGTTGGGTACTGATTCACAGGAAACGCAAACGATTGAGCATCCCCATCGTAAATAAGTTGCACGGCTTGCAAGCCATAGTGCCCTTGAATTTCTTCAATCTCTTCATGACACATTTCAAATAATTCGTCACGCTTGGCCGCTAGATCTAATACATCCGCATCTTGCTTAAGCAAGGTTCGCCAGTTGGTTTTATCGGCCACGTGTTGTTTGAAAATCACTTCTAACAAACCAGAAAGCTGTCGCGTTGCCACTCGTGCAATGGGTAACGCTTGCATGGCACCTTGATCTAACCAACGGGTAGGAATTTGGCTATGTCGAGTAATCCCCACTTTTATGCCAGAAGAATTGGCAAGATAAACAATATGATCTTGCATGCAAAATTCTTCACCCCACTTTGGCTCACGACACGTGCCCTTGTCGTAATGGCATTTTTCTGGGCTCATGATACAAGTATCGCATTGAGCCAAGCGGCTAAAACAGGGGTAACAATAACCTTGAGAGAAACTTTTTTTACTGGCCCGGCCACAGGCTTGGCAATGAATTTCACCTAGGTACTCTATACGTATCGGCTGACCTAACTTTTCATTTAGATCTATGTGCTGATCATCTAAACGTATTTGGTAAGACGCCACCTCTGCATCGGCAGAAATGGCCATTTTCTTCAAGTGACCTTGGTAAATCATAAATCCCGTGATCCGTTATTTTTATTTGATGATTTTAAGTGGCTGAACATCATTTTCAGCGGCTTTCTTTTTGCGCTTGTTGGTCATATCCACATAACCCACACGTTCCGTTTCAGGGATATTATGCAGGTGCTCATAACGAATCATGGCTTCTAAGGTGTGTTCTTTTTGCGCCGGTGTTACCGCACGACCATCACCCCAACGGCCCAACTCTAGGGCGTTTTTCATGTTGTTGTAAATTTCTGGCGTCATGGACGCAATCAAATCTTCAATGTT
>JBFEWA010000205.1:0-6041 GCA_041546605.1 Bermanella sp. | reverse complement strand
GGTTCGTGTAGCACATCCTCTAAGATACCAGAACGCTGAAGTAGTTTAGGTATGTCCACCTGATGTAATTGCGGGCCTCTTAGGGCTGCTTTTACATAGTGATAGGGTATTGAAAAATCTAATATGCTCATAACACCCAGCTAAATCTTTGTATTTATTATAGAAATGCCACAAGCATACACAAAGCTGAATTTATATGCAGCTTATAACCTAGACAGGGATTAGGCTATATGCTCTATTAGTGGGGATAACAATAAAAAAAACAGCCCACAATCAGCGAGGTGTCTATGCTCAGTCCATTAGCCGCATTTTATAAAGCCGTTGAAGTACAGCCTAATCGTGCCTATTTACGCCAGCCCATTAATGGTGTGTATCAAGAATATAGTTGGTCCGATGTTGAAATATTAGCGCACAATATGGCCGCTCAATTACAGCGCTTAGGCATCAAAAAAGGCGATAAAGTCGCTCTTTGGTCGAAAAATTGCGCACAATGGATTATGGCCGATTTGGCCATCATGATGGCAGGCGCGGTATCTGTGCCGCTGTATCCAGGGCAATCAAAGGCGAACGTGCATTATGTGTTAGAGCACAGTGAGGCCAAGATCTTATTTGTGGGTAAGCACGATAATGATGCCGATGTGATTGCCAGTATTCCAGAGGGTTTTACAACAATCGGTTTCCCTTATTATTCCGGCCCAGTGACTCATCAATGGGATGATTTGGTGAATCAGGCTGCACCGGAGAGTTTTGAGGTGATCATGCCTGAGATGGATGATGTGATGACCTTGGTATACACATCAGGCACCACAGGACAACCCAAAGGGGCTGTTCATACATTCAGAGCATTTGCGTTTGCATCCAATAATTTTGTTGAGCAAATCGGTATTCAAAGTACGGATCGCGGCATTTCATTTTTACCCCTTGCCCATGTGGCAGAACGCATCATAGTGGAGGGGCAAAGCTATTATGGCTGGTTCAGTGTTTCGTTTGTGGAGTCTTTAGATAGCTTTGCCGAAAACGTCGTCAGTGTGAAACCAACGTTGTTTTTTGCCGTGCCAAGATTGTGGTCAAAATTCCAAGAAGGCATTTTGGCGAAAGTAGGTGGGCAAGAAAAACTAAATCGTTTATTACGTATTCCTATTATTTCAGGGTTGGTGAAAAACAAAATCAAAAAAGGATTGGGCTTGGATCAAGCCCGTCTGTGCGGAACCGGCGCATCCCCCATGCCGCAATCCTTACTGCACTGGTTTGATAAAATTGGTCTACCTGTCATGGAAGGGTATGGCATGACCGAAAACCTATGTTACGGCACCTTGAGTTTGCCAGCACAAAGGCAGATCGGCACTGTGGGTAAACCGTTTTATCAAAATGAATTAAAAATCAGCGAGCAAGGGGAAATATTATTTAAAAGCCCAGCACTGATGCTGGGATATTATAAAGACCCAGAAAAAACCCAAGAGGCCTTCATAGACGGTTTTTATCGCACGGGCGATAAGGGCAAAATCGATGAGCACGGTTTCTTGCATATTACTGGACGCGTAAAAGAGTTATTTAAAACCACTAAAGGCAAGTACATTGCACCGGCTCCTATTGAAGGCTTGTTGGTTGCCAATGAACATATTGAGCAGGCGTGTGTGATGGGCTCGGGACGTAATCAGCCTATTGCCGTGGTGGAATTGTCGGAAACGGCCCGTGGCTTGGATACTGGTGTGGTTGAAAAGGCCATTCAAGATCATCTCGATTGGGTGAATACTCAAGTGGAGCACCATGAACGCTTGGATTGCTTAGTGTTAACACGATTAATGTGGACGGTGGAGTCTGGGTTGATTACCCCAACTTTGAAGGCAAGACGAGATACGGTTGAAGATCGTTATTTATCGCTCGCCCCAGAGGGCACCAAGGGCATCGTATGGGGGCCACAGGAAGAAGCGGCTAAGTCCCATGCGGCGGCTTAATCTAGGGTGATAGTGAATTACTTTTGATATTAGCCCTAGCCATAAGTGGCTGGGGCTTTTTTATGGATACATTAATTATACCGTTATCTATTTGTGTGTTTTAACTGGATTGAGTCGGGTTAATCATGCAGATCTAGGGTGAGCCAGTCTGCAATTAGGGCGCTGGCCAAGATTTGACGGCCCTTGTCGGCTTTAGCGCCCATGCGGGCTTGATTCTCAATGGCCATAAGCTCGTTCACTATGATGAATACATCGCTTTCTGAAATGGCCAATGGTATCTGGGCTTTTGTGTTAGTAGGCCCTGGAAGTATGGTGGCATTGCGTATTTTAAGCGCAAGAGACGGTTGCACTGGGCGAATCAGGGTGAAGGTGAGCTCTAAGCTGGATTTTGGCAGGTAATACATGGTCCGGCCTTATGTTTGAATCTATCTATCACATTAGCAGAGAATGACGACTTTGCTGTGAGCAGTTTTATCAGTGAATTGGGTTTATTGTGTGATTGCAATCTAAGTCACATTTGTCACTATGGGCTTATAGTTTTTAGGAATGAAATATGCCAGTTCGCCAAACTTATGCCTTTGAAAACGTAACCGGTGTGAAAGTCGGTCGGCTAAATCAGGGTATTAACACGCAATTTATTGTTTACCGCATCGGCGATACTGTCATTGACACTGGTCCAAGTAATCAGTGGTCATACGTGAAAGAATTTTTGTCTCAACAGCCGGTTAATCAACTGTTATTAACCCATCATCATGAAGATCACAGTGGCAATGCTAAGCGTATTGCGCAGTTATTTGATTTAGTACCCAAGGCACCAGAGCTTGCCCGTGAGAAACTAGCATCTGGATATAAAACACCTTTGTTGCAGCGTATTGTGTGGGGCAGTGCCATTCCGGTTGAAACCCGAGCGTTAGAATCAGAAGAGCGCTTATCGGATGATAGTCTTGTATTACCGGTGCACACACCGGGTCATGCGAAGGATTTAACCTGTTTTTATTTGCCAGAGCAGGAATACTTTTTTAGTGGCGATTTGTTTATTGCACGAAAACTGAAAATGCTCAGAGCGGATGAAAATTTATCCCAGTTGATAGGCAGTATCAAAAAAGTATTAAAATTGGATTTTAAAACCTTATTTTGTCCTCATGGCGGCATCGTTGAAAATGGCAAAGAGGCGTTAAGCGAAAAGCTGAACAATATTTTAGACGTGTGTGAACAAGCTCAAGCCTTGAAACAATCCGGTGCCAGTTTAGAGGAAATTACTAAGCGAGTATTGGGCCCTGAGGATATGATTGCCAAGCTTACTGGCGGCAACTTTTGCAAAACTAATCTTATTCAACAGGGCCTTGAAGTGAATTTGACCTAGCTCTTGGGCTTTATAAACTTCAACGTCATACGATCACTCTCGCCAATGTTTAAATATTTTTGACGGTTTTTCTCACCAAGGCGAAGCGTCGGTGGGAGTGTCCATACCCCTTTAGGGTGCGATTTAGTGTCTTTGGGGTTGGCATTGACTTCTGACTTGTCTAATAGTTTAAAACCGGATTTTGTCGCCAGCGAAATGACATATTCCTCACTTACATACCCTGAAACAACCATTTCTTCACGGCTAAAGTGTTTGGGTGCTCGATGCTCCACAACACCGAGTATGCCACCAGGTTTTAGTGCTCGATAAAAGCTTTTGAACGCAGCTTGCTCTCCTTTATTACGCATCCAGTTATGCACGTTGCGAAAGGTAAGGACTCGGTCTGCGCTTTCTGCATCTGCAATGTTAAGTAGTGTAGGCGGTGCAAAGTCTGTGATTTTAATGCGCTGAAATGCCTTTTGAGGGTTTAGTCGTTCTTCAAAGCGTTGACGGCTAATTCGGAAAAATTCTACTGGGGATTCTTGGGGAAAGTGAGCGGCAATGAGTTGACCCTGTTCAAATAACATAGGCGCTAGGATTTCCGTGTACCAACCAGATCCTGGCCAAATTTCTACTACCGTGTGTTGAGGTTTGATATCAAAGAATTTTAACGTGGCTTCTGGGTGTCTGTATTTATCTCTGGCTTGATTAACCTCGCTGCGCAGTGGTTCTGCCAAGGCGATTGATGAAGCCAGAAGAGTGAGGGTGATTGCTAAGGGGAATAAAATGGCATTCATGGCTTCTCCAGTGTGCGGTTAATTGAGATTAGAATGGGCGGTTGTGTTCGACTCTGTTGTTTCTATTTTGCCCAATAGCATGGGGGAGCTGAGTTTATTGCCTTCTAGTATAGAGCACAGCTGAAAACCCGTTTCACAATAATGAAAGGTGAGTGTACTGGGTAAAAAAACCGGGCGCTTAAACTGGAGTGTAATACGCTTTGGGTAGTCATGGCTTGTTTGCAATACCTGATTTGCGGCTTTTGCGGCTAAGTACATGCCATGAATAATGGTGCGTTTGAATCCAAATAATTTAGCGGTTAATGAAAATAGATGGATAGGGTTTAGATCACCGGTAATACGAGCGTATTGTCTGCCAAGGTTGCTTTTTAATGACCAAGTTTGTGTGTGCGTAAAATGAGTTTTCTCTATTTGGGAGGCGTCTTGGCGTGTTTTTGGTTGGCTGTGTTTGTTGGGGGTTCTATAAAAATAAGTACTAATAGCACTCCAGTGTAGTATTCCGTTCACATATGCATGAGTGTACAAGTGTATGTCAGTACCTTTCTCCACGTTTTCTATATTTTTGAGCCCGACTCTTAACTCGAGTGTGTCCTTTGCGTGAATGGGTTTCAGGTATTGCACGCCATTGAATTTATGCACGAGGCCCATTACTGGAAATGGTAAGGATTTATTCAGTAGTAATAAAAGATGTAAACGAAATGCTAAAACTTGAGGATAAAAAATAGGGATGGTATCAGACTTAGTTTGAATCTCACATAACTGCAAATATTGCTGAAGTTGTTTTGGATTGATCTGGGTTTTAATACTGATCTCAGGAGGGGTAAGAGCGCTTGAATGATCAGTTGATGAATTGCCCTTAAATAATGAGCCAAGATACAAATGAATCAACGAAGGAAATTGTGTAAGGGAATTGATCGAATGCATGACATAGCCTTTGAAGATCTGTTCACAGCATTGTGATAATCAAACATGACAAATGTAAGACAAGCAAGTCTATTTCTAAATATGGTTTGTGATGACAAAATATTTGGCGCTAATGTGCCATTTTTGAGGGTTTAAAATGGCAGAATGCCACTTGGTAATTTTAGAAAAAATCTGGTAGTTTCAGACACTTAAGGATTATCTGTGGGTTTGGAATAGCGATGCGGGATGCCAGTATATTATTACGCTTAGTACATGAAGCCATGGTGGCGTTGAATGTGGATGTTGAACGCATTTATCAAGAGTGTGGTATTACATCCAATCATATCCAAGACAAAAAAGCGCGGCTTAAACATAAAGCCAATACTCGATTTTGGCAGGTGGCTGAAGACGTCACAGGTGATCAATCCATTGGCTTGCATGTGGCGGAGCATATACCCCTATACCGCGGCCAAGTTCTAGAATATTTGTTTTTAAGCAGTCAAACCTTTGGTGATGGGTTAACTCGCGCTTTAAATTATCAGCGCTTGTTGTCCGATGTAGCCCAAACCTATTTAAGTGTTGAACAAGAACGAGCCTCCTTAGTATTTGATACTGCACTAGGGGATCAAGTGGATCATCACTTCATCGAATGCATTATGTTTGGCGTGATTCGATTCTTTCAAAGTATTACAGATGGCGCCTTTCAGCCTATTGAAATTCAGCTCATTTTTGATGAGCCAGCTAACAAAGCAGAATATGAACGGGTCTTTTCTTCACCTGTGTTATTTAAGAAGACGAAAAACGCCATTATTTTCCCATCAGATATTTTAAATTTTCAGTCCCAACATGCGGAACCTGAGCTAATTGATTTGCACGAAGAGGTGGCTGAGGCCCATGTGGCTAAAATCGAAAAACAAGATTTGATCTATCAAATTCGCCAAATTTTAAGTGAGCACCTAGATAAAAAAGAGGTGAATTTAGAATTAGTGGCCGAAGCGTTACAGCTTTCGCCACGAAATCTAAGGGCACAACTGGCTGCACTGG
>JBFEWA010000514.1:0-1375 GCA_041546605.1 Bermanella sp. | reverse complement strand
GCCAGCACATTGCGTTCACGCATGAAGAAATTACGCATCCTAGATTAACTCGCGATATATCGTCACCGTATTTCGCGAAATATCCACATCTCTTCCCTCAAGCCCCCATGAAATGGGGGTTTTATGGTTGGAACAGCCCTTGCTCTATAGCTTTGCAAATATTCCTTTAAATGAGCACATGCTGTATGAACCAACTCATTCCCACCACCACGTTAGACCAAAACGATGAACCTGTGGTTGATGCTACCCGCCACAATGCCGCGGTACGTTTAGTCAAGGGTAAGTTTCAAATATTAAGGCGCCTAACCAGCACGCCTTTGATTGTATTGTTCTTGCTTGCCCCATGGCTCACCTTAAATGGCGCTCCCATTTTATGGATGGATTTAGAGCACCACGTGTTACACCTTTTCGGTTTGGTGTTTTGGCCAAAAGATTTACTCATGCTCAGTTGGGTCGCTTTGGCCAGTGCCTTTGCCCTCTTCATTGCAGCCAATGTGGCCGGAAGAATTTGGTGTGGCTTTAGCTGCCCGCAGACTGTTTGGAGCATGATGTTCATCTGGGTAGAAGAAAAAACCCAAGGCTCCCGCAACAAACGATTAAAACAATTAAATAAGCCCTGGTATCGACGTAATTGGTTGCCATTCCTCCTCAAGCACAGCCTTTGGTTAATTTTATCCTTCATAACAGGCTTCACCTTTGTGGCGTATTTTGAAACAGGCCAAGGTTTGTGGCAGCAAATAACAACGGTGAGTTTGAATCACGAAGTGGCGTTTTGGCTGGGCTTTTTTTCACTGCTGACTTACATCAACGCGGGCTGGTTGCGAGAGCAAGTGTGTTTACACATGTGCCCTTATGCGCGCTTTCAATCTGTCATGGTGGATAAAAACACCTTAAAGGTCAGCTACGATAAAACCCGTGGCGAACCCAGAAAATTAAAACAACCCCTAAAACAATCCAGTGCCTTAAGTGCAGACAGTCAACCTAAACAAGGGGATTGCATTGACTGCCAATTGTGCGTGCAGGTGTGCCCGGTGGGGATCGATATTCGCCAAGGTTTGCAATACGCATGTATTGATTGCGGCGCGTGCATTGATGCTTGCGACAACATTATGCAAAGCATCCAAAAACCCAAGGGCTTAATCAAATTCAGTGACGAGCAAGTCCGTCCAAACGCACAAGGCTTTCAATTACGTGACTGGTCTTTTTCTGCTCGTCCACGCTTATGGGGTTACTTCTGTGCGTTTATGGTGGCTGTTTTATTGTTTGCCCTGCAAGTGGCATTGAAAGAGCCCTACGCTGTGCATGTGAGTCGGGATCGCGGGCAGCTCTATTTTTATGACGAATTAAACGTAAGCAACGCATTCACCTTAAGCGT
>JBFEWA010000166.1:0-6948 GCA_041546605.1 Bermanella sp. | reverse complement strand
CATTTTTGAATAATCAAACCTATCAGGAAGCCAATAAACAGCTGCTGTAAATACCAAACCATGAACTAACATCTATTGCTTTCCTATCGGCCTTAAAGCATAAACATCTGCTTATGTTTTCTAACCTTTAATACATAATTTTTAGCTTCGTCGTATTTAAGATTACGACGCAGCGTCATATATACGTTTTCGGCATCCATTCTATTTATGCTCGGAATAGCCTTTTTTATATTGGTTGTGCCATTGAACGCATAAGCCACATTTCCAGCACCAGTGTTATAGGCTGCCACACTACAAAATTCTAACGACTGCTTGTCTTTGATTCCCTTTAAATAACGAGTTTGTAATAGATGCAAATAGGCCACCCCATGTTCAATATTAATATCAGGGTTAAATAACATTTTAGAAGAGGTTTTTTTGTTATTGCCAAATACCAGCTTTTGCACATCTTTTCCGGCTGAGCTTGGTACAATTTGCATTAAACCAAATGCAGGGATATGACTTTGGGCTAACGGATTAAAGGCAGACTCTGTTTTTATAATGGCTAAAATCAGTGGTGGGCTAATATCGTATTTATTGGCGTATTTTTTAACGTAAGGGAATAATTGGCGAATGCGCGCGGCTTCCGATTCACTTGGCATGTTAATGGTAACAACAGAATAACCACCATGGGAATCTTGATCTAAGATCATTCTAGCTGATGTCATGACTTTTTTAACCGCATCTTTTGCAAGCTTTACCCCTGTCATTAATAAATTATCCAAACTAACAGGTGTCTTTTTTTCAACTCGACGCAGTATCGGATCTTGCTTAACCGCCTGCCTGGCACTTGAATTCAGTATTTTTTCAACTTCTTTTTTGATGACATCTAACGTAGGTTTGACGTCATCTCTTATTGCAATTTCCACTGTATTATTTTCATAATCAACTGTGGTTCGTGTCTTCATATCATCACTGTATTTCACCCATTGCTTTGGGCTAGATATACGTGCTTCATCCCATTCTTTTTGTATTTTTTCCTTATACGCTTGATATTCCGCAAGATAGGCCTTTTGATATGTATCAAACTCCGATTTTTGCTGAGAGACCCCTTCTCGCTGGGATTTTAAATACTCGCTAAAATCATTTGAATGACAGAATAGACTTAGAAAGTATAAGAAAGATACGAATAAAATACGACTCATTCGAAAATCCTTTTAAGATAAAAATCCCTTACTTTTTAGTAAGGGTTAGAAATGAAGAGTTTTTAAATACCAGGCGCGGAGCATACTGATCGGGTTTCGGATTCCGTGCTACTAATTTTTGTCAGTATTTTTGTAAGAATCGCACTTGTATATTGTCCTGTCTCCACTTCTTCTGAAGGAAAGCGAACCTTATCACCTGTAAAATGAGATAATACCAATGATTCAGGGTCAGCTGGGCCGTCTATTCCAGCCTCAATGCCGTTTTCAATACCTGTATAAGTTAAATTAAGTGTCATGCCGACTAGGCTCCAATTAAACTCCATTTCAACATCCACACAGTTTACATTATCGGCTTCGTAGCCATCTAAAAACGTACCGGTTCCATCATTATTAAATATATACGCACCTGCTATGGCGCCACTGGTATCAAGAACAAGACTGCCATTTTCTTCAACAAAGTAGCTGCCGACCCAAATACCCGCTAAGTTGCTAGCCGATAAAATATTTGCATCTATGGACTCTACTACCTCATCCGTAGGTGAATTTGGATTCTGCTCTACATAATCCTTTAAAGATTGCAGCTGATCTTCAATGGTGTCTATTGCATCATCTAGGCCCTGTTCCTCATTCGAATTTAATCGATTTGCAATTAATCCCGCGATAGCTTGCGCTATTTTATGGCCCTTTTCATAGAGTGCTCGCTCTTCTGTGGTTAACTCATTACTTGCTTTTGCTGCTACATAATCTCGAGCTGGATTAAATCCGTCCCCAAGGATTGCCTTAATCTCGTCAATAGATGTCTGTTGCGTTTTACCATTATCCATTTTGTTTTTTAAAATTGTCGTGATTGGACTTACAAATTCACTTCCCGCTGGGGCTGATAATTTATACGCAGTTTCAATTTTAATAGCAGGATCACCCGCATCTTCATCATAGGTTTCACCAGCAAGTACCTCTACCAGAATAGGGTTTGTGTCAATTTGTGATTGAGTAACACCCGAAAGACTAAACGCTCCACCTGCAGAACTGGTTGCGTAGGGTTCATTATCATCGCATGAATTATTAGCATTAAGATCCAAGCACACCTTTGCATTGACTAGATAGCCATCTGCTACCTTTCCATTAAATGAAGTCGTTGATTCGCTTGAGTCGGAGTCATCTGATTCTATACAGCCACTTAAAGCCATTGAACCTAATAAAATGCCATAAACTGCTTTCATACATTTTTCTCTTCTTTGTATATGTCCAAAAAGATTAGTGCATCTTTCTCAAGCCCACCACCCTAAAACTTTAGGGTGTGTAGAGCTTTTCGTTTTATGGATAGGTATGTAACCGTGCGTATCGAATTTGCTTACTCCATTACATTAGGTAACAAAAAAGATGTCATAACCCTAAATCTTTAGGGTACCCCGTTGATGCATACTGGCTACCCTTGGTTATAGCTCAATGTATTTACCATACTCTTTCGGCTCACCCTTAATCCGTTAGTAGGAAGCTTATGAAAACGCCCTTTTACCTTATCGCATTTTTAGTAATGCTCAGTATTGGCCTAAATTCACACGCCGGTGATAGCCAAGGGCGCATTATCATCGTGCCGTTGAGCGGCTTTAATAGCACGGATGCGGCAACACCTGTTGGTGGTAATTTTAAAACGACTGTTGGCGAGCAAAGACTTCAAGTGTTTGAGCACGCAGCCTTTATATGGTCCACCATATTAGATTTAGATTACGACATTACGGTGGAGGTTCAATTTGCTTCATTAACCTGCTCTCCGAGCTCAGCCACTCTAGGTTATGCAGGACCAAATCGCGTCGCTAAACGAAATAACATTTGGTATGCAACGGCACAGGCTAATCAAATTGATAAGGCTGATACCTCTGGTACCTACAATGACATCTACGCTGACTTTAATTCTGATATTGATAATGGCTGCTATAACGGTGCCCCCAATGGCTGGTATTACGGCCTAGACAATAATGAGCCGTCGGACCAAGAAGCATTATTGGATGTGGTTTTACATGAGATTGGCCACGGCTTAGGCTTTTTAAACTTTGTTGATGGTACCACTGGAGCATTATTCAATGGTTTCATTGACGCTTATTCACAACATCTTTATGACTATTCAAAAAGCACATACTGGTCTGATATGACAGATGCAGAAAGACTTGCATCATTCACCGCGAATTCATTGGTTTGGAGCGCCACTAATGCGAATGGCGATGTTTCTGAAAAAGGCTATAGCACAGGCATTGTAAACGGTAACATTAAAATGCACGCCCCCTTAAACTATTCCAGCGGATCGTCAATTAGCCATATATCAACGTTATTTACACCTAACCAATTAATGGAACCCTACAATACGGATGATGGCGTAGCCCCTGATTTAGAAGTCGCCATGTTTAAAGACATGGGTTACAAACTTAAATCTGAGCTTTTGGGTAACAGCAAACCCATTGCTCATTCTTATTCAATCGACGTAATCATGAACACCAGTGTCAACTTAGATTATTCAACAAATTCAAGCGATGCTGACGGGGATAATATCCAGTTTTGGAAATACTCTAACGAACCAACTCACGGCACTATAAGTGATATGTATGATGGCGCAGCCACCTATACCCCTGATACAGATTTTACAGGCACAGACACCATCAATTGGCTTGTATACGATGACAATATGACAGTGTCTGCCGAAGGCACCATTACTATTAATATTATCGAAGAAGAGACGGCTCCAGAGGTTATTGTTGATCCTGAGCCAGAGGTTATTGTTGACCCTGAAGAAGAAGCCACTGAAGACCCTAATAACATTGATGACAATAACCAGGTTCACACTCCCAGTTCACCAATTGAGCCAAATACAGAACCAACCCCTTCTTTACCGCAAACTACTCAGCCAGCGGGCACATCTGGCGGCGGGAGCATGTTCTATCTACTATTATTCATAACAGGGCTAATTGGATTTAAAAGTCAGCTTAAAGGGAGCCCACATGAATAAGTTGAGCATATTCACAATTGTAGGCATTAGCTTACTGACTATTACAGTTATGACTCATCAGTCACGCCTAATCGAGTTGGTTGACCTGCAAGTCGATACGCATAAAAAGCAAAATAACAAGTCAGTCATTGGCAATTTAAACGAGCAAAAGCATATAGAGAACGCGAATAATAAATCGTTTGCTTCTGCTCACAGTCAAGTACAGTTAAATCATGATGCCCATAAACATAACGCTGTAACAGACTTCGACTTTACTCCCTATGTCAGTAAAGAAATGGCCGATGAGATTCGACCATATACTTCACGCAGGATGGATGGGCTTCAAGTGGAAGTGGATAAAAATGGCAATGAATATGTCAACCTTAAAAAACGCTGGTCCCACGTCACCATTAGCGTGGTAGATGAGGATGGTGTTAAACACACTGGTGAATGGGCACCAAAATAACCCCCTATAAATACCATTGACCTCCCTATCTCCATGCTGCCAGTAGGTGCGACAATATGCCGCATCGGCAAAGCCATTGCAGCCCTCTAGAATAGCGCCTAATGACATTGACCATATTAGGACGCCCATGAAACGCCTTGCTGCTCTTATTTTTGTACCTTTTCTACTATCCGCCTGCGGTGCAGATAACCGTAACGACACCACTATTGATCTCACCATGAGTGACATTCAAAACGGTGTTGCCGCACTCACCGTCACCATTACCGATGAAAATGGTGCTCCCGTCACCGAAGGCGAGGTCCGCATCACTCCCATTATGAACATGGATTCGGGCATGGTTCATAGCACCCCTATTGCCAATCAATTCGGTCAGTTAAATCAAGCAGGGCAATTCACCACCACCGCTTACTTTTTAATGTCCAGCATGGGTGGTGATTGGAATGTAGAAGTCGAATACAACAGCAAGGTGTACAGCTTTGATATTCAAGTAGACATGCTCATGAGCGATCGTAAAGTACTAAAAGGCAACAGCTCAGATGTGGTTGATCACATGGGTGATGACGTAGCTAGAAGCTATTACCTTTTTAATTTGGGCCGAGATGTAAATGCCACACAAAATCAATTCAGCATTTATGTAGCAGCCCGCGAAACCCTTATGGATTATCAAGCCATCACAGATGGTGCAGTATTAAATGCCGACACGAACTACGAATTTACAGTGGGTACTGTGGCAGTCGAAATGTGCTCCAGTGATTGCGACACAGAAGCAAACTGGAAAACCGCCATAGAAAATTTTGAAGCACCGGGGGAGTACACCGCCACTGCTTTAAATCTAGCCGGTGATGACAGCGACAGCATAGAAGTTCGCTTAACCATAGGCGGCGAAAGAAAAACCAGTGATGGCAGTGAAAGCGGTAGCAACGCTACGTTTACCTTTGCCAGTACTGAAAGCACCATGGGCATGATGTCACTCACGGGCTTATGATGAATCCAACTCAGCAAGTGGATGCGCCAACCCTTAACATACCAACTAATCACTGGTATGGGGTTGGCTCTTTTTTCACATTCCTTCTATTGATGATTTTATCCCTGCCGGTGTTTGCCGCATCCTGTTGTGGCGGCGGCGCCAGCTCTGGCATTATTTTGCCTAAGTTCAACGATGCTATGTGGGACGTCAGCCTAGCCAATGAAACCTATGATGGCTTTTGGACCCAAGCAGGTAATTATCAACAAGATCCTAAAGACAGCACCTTGCTGCAACGTCGCATTAATGCCTCTTATGCTCATCGCTTAAATGACAATATACAATTAAGCAGCAATGTGGCTTTAATCCACAACGACAACCAATACAGTGGCGAAAATAATAGCGTGACCGCTTTAGGTGATATGCAGCTGGGCCTGTGGTACGAAGCGTTTGATAACGTAACTTGTGTATACAAAATCAATAGCTGGGAAAGTTTAAGGCCCAGTATTTATATAGGCAGCACACTGACGATTCCCACCGGCATTAGCCCGTACACAGATCGCATCGACAGCAGTTTTGATATTACGGGATTAGGTTTTTACCGTTTAGATGCCAACATGATCATTGAAAAAACGGTTTACCCTTTTAGCGTTAGCTGGCAAGGGCAATACGGTTACACGCTTGAGCGCCCTATTAATCAAGAATATGGGCAAACGGTTGATCCCTACACTAAACAGTTAGGTGATCGCTATGCCAATACATTCAGTGGTGCCTACACCTGGTTTTTGAAAAACCTATCCATGCTGACTGCCACCATTAGTCATAGCGAACTCACGCAAAATCCATCAATGATTGACGGCGTGAAAGATCATACTAGCGGATTGAAAAAAACCACTAACAGCTTAAGTTTCGCTTATTCAAGTGCAGTGAGAGATTGGATTTTAAAACTTAATATCAGCCAAGCCATTGCCGGTGAAAACATCCCCAAAACACACATCATCAGCATGGGAGTCAGTCATGTCTATTAAGTCTTTGTGTTGTGTTTTACTGGCTTGTTTGTTTTTAAGTGCCTGCCAAGAGGACTTATTACCAAGCAATGATCCATTACAGGATAGCAGTGCGGTTCAACAAGGCAGTGTGGTAGAAAATTTCAGTTTCACCCTAACTGATGGCTCACAGAAGTCATTAAGCTCTGAATTAAACAGCCATGATGCCGTCGTGATTTATTTCACCATGTGGTGCCCAGTATGTGACTCACACATGAGTCACATTCGTAACCAGTTGCTACCCAATCACAGCAATGTGAAATTCATGTTTCTGGATTATGTATCTGGTTCAGTGGCTTATGCTTTGGATG
>JBFEWA010000195.1:0-6217 GCA_041546605.1 Bermanella sp. | reverse complement strand
GCCCGCTCCGCTGTGTACTCAGGTGGTTTAATTTCCACCTCAAAGGTATCACGCCCCATGCGTGGCAATTCATCAATGTCTTCGGCGGCTTGCTTAAAGCGCTCGTAATCTTGTAAGCGACGAATCAATTCGGCGCGAGGGTCTTCCTCTTCTTCGGCTAACTCCGCTGGGCGTGGCAATAGTATGCGGCTTTTAATTTCCGCTAACATGGCTGCCATCACCAAGTATTCACCGGCTAATTCCAGCTGAACAATTTGCATTAAATCCACATACAGCATGTACTGCTCTGTAATTTCAGCCACGTTGATTTCCAGAATGTCTAAATTCTGTTTGCGAATGAGGTACAACAATAAGTCTAACGGCCCTTCAAATTGCTCAAGAATGACTTCTAAGGCATCAGGGGGAATATATAAATCCAGTGGCAGTTGCGTCAGCGCTTCACCGTGCACCAGAGCAAATGGCATTTCCTGCTGTTGGTTTGTTGACCCTTTAGCAGGCACAGCCTCTGACTCAGGCGCTGCAGGCGCCTGATCGTTAGGTTCTGGTGATGTGATTTCAGAGGCTTCAGTCATAAGCTTAACGGTAGGCTAATCCCATGGCGTGGCGAACATCTTCCATGGTATCGCGTGCCGCTTCTCGAGCTTTTTCGCTGCCTTCTTGGATGATGGTTTTCACCAAATCTGGATTGGATTCATATTGCTTGGCACGCTCTTGAATCGGCGCCAATTCCGCTTTAACCGCATCAATGATCGGACCTTTACAGTCCAAGCAACCAATACCGGCGTTTCGACAGCCTTTTTGCACCCAGTCTTTTACGTCATCGTCGCTGTAAACGTCGTGCAGTTGCCATACTGGGCAGTTTTCAGGATTGCCCGGATCATCACGACGCACACGAGCAGGATCAGTACGCATGGTGCGAATCTTACGTTCAATTTCAGACTCTTCTTCACGCAAGCTAATGGTGTTGCCGTAGGATTTGGACATTTTTTGCCCATCCAATCCTGGCATTTTGGATTCTGGGGTAAGCAGGGCTTGAGGCTCTGGCAAAATCACTTTACCGCCCCCTTCTAGATAACCCATTAAGCGCTCTTTATCACCTAGGGTGATATTTTGCTGCTCTTTCAACAGGGCTTGAGCGGTGGCTAGAGCTTCGCCATCCCCTTCTTCGGTATAGCGCTTACGCAAAGTGCTGTACAACTTAGCGGCTTTTTTGCCCATTTTTTTGATGGCGGCTTCGGCGTTTTCTTCAAAACCCGGCTCGCGACCAAATACATAATTAAAACGACGGGCTACTTCACGGGTGATTTCCACGTGGGCCACTTGGTCAGCGCCCACAGGTACCATACCGGCACGGTACAACAGGATATCCGCACTTTGCAGCAACGGGTAACCCAAGAAACCATAGGTGGCTAAATCTTTTTCTTTTAACTTTTCTTGCTGGTCTTTGTAGGTGGGTACACGCTCTAACCAGCCCAATGGGGTGATCATAGACAACAGCAAATGCAGCTCAGCATGCTCAGGCACTTTGCTTTGTAGGAATAATGTGGCGCTTCCTGGGTTAACCCCAGCGGCAAGCCAATCAATGACCATGTCCCAGACACTGCGCTCCATGATGCTTGGATCGTCGTAGTGGGTGGTCAATGCGTGCCAGTCGGCCACAAAAAAGAAACACTCGTATTCGTGTTGCAACTTAACCCAGTTTTTAAGCACACCATGATAGTGACCAAGGTGTAATTTCCCCGTGGGTCGCATGCCAGAAAGCACACGTTGCTGAGAGTCAACAGAACTCAAAGCCTTCTCCTAATACAGCAAACTAAAACACGGCAGTTTACCGGTGACGAAGGCTAAAAACTACTGATTACAATGAAAAAAGCCAACCCCGGCCCATTCAGAGCACCTAGGTGGATAGATTGAACATAAATTAGCCCAACTCTTCGATCAGCCCCACCCCTTGGCGGGTGATTTCGTAGGTGTCGCCGGTCATATCCACCACGGTGGTGGCTTCGATGCCGCAGTAGCCACCGTCTATGACCAAATCCACCGCATGCTCCAGCATTTGTCGGATCTCATAAGGATCTGACAGGGGCATATCGTCTCCAGGCATGATGAGTGACGTGGTCATAATTGGCTCACCTAGCTCAGCCAAAAGGTCTTGAACGATAGGGTTAGCCGGTACGCGAATGCCGATGGTGCGACGCTTGGGGTTCATTAAGCGACGAGGCACTTCACGGGTACCGTCCAAAATAAAGGTAAAGGCCCCTGGGGTATGGGCTTTTAGTAGACGGTAGGCGGTATTATCCACCTTGGCATAGGTGCCGATTTCAGCCAGATCTCGACACATAAGGGTAAAGTTATGCTTGTCGCTTAACTGACGAATTTGCTTCACCCTTTCTAGGGCTCGCTTATCTTCTAAGTGACACGCCAATGCATAGGCGCAATCGGTAGGGATAATGGCTAATCCCCCTGAGCGCAAAATTTCCGCCGCTTGTTTGATCAAGCGATTCTGGGGGTTTTCTGGGTGAATTTGAAAGAATTGGCTCATGGTGCATCCTTGGCTGACATGTTCAGTCTAGCTCATTTCAAGCATAAACACTGCTATTTACGCGCTTTGCCAATGGCTCCATACCGGGGTGACGGATTTGGGCATGGGCACAAACTTGCCCAGTTCCGACCAAGGTCTAGGGCCATGGAAGTCACTGCCTTGGCTGCCCAGCAAACCATATTCATCACATAATTGCGCCATGCGCTGACTAAAGCTGGATTCCATGCCCCCAGTGGTCACCTCTAAACCGTTACCACCGGCTTCGACAAACGCCTTGAGTAACAGTTTTAACTTAGTGCCCGTGAGCTTGTACTTATCAGGATGCGCCACCACGGCCACGCCGCCGCTTTCCCGAATCCAGCTCACCACCTCTGCCATCTCTGGCCATAAGGTTTTCACATCCCCGGCTTTTCCTGCACCGAGATACTTTTTAAAAGCTTGGGCCATGTTGGAAACCTTGCCCAATTGAATTAAGGCTTCGGCAAAATGCGGGCGACCAATTTGAGCACCGTTAGCGATCTCTACGGCTTTGTCCCAAATTCCCTCAACCCCTTGCTTTTCTAGCTTTATGGCAATGGTTTTGGCGCGCTCATAGCGACAGGCTTCTTGGCGTGTCACCGCCGCTTGCATCACAGGGTGTTGTTCATCAAAGCCGAGGCCCACAATATGAATGCCCATGCCATTCCAAACACTGGAAAACTCAATGCCAGAGACAATCTGCATATCATGCTTTTGCGCTTGTTGGCGGGCCTCGTCAAGACCATCGAGAGTGTCGTGGTCCGTCAGTGCCAGCATGGTCACACCCTGCTCGGCAGCTCGATCCACCAGATCCGACGGGCTCAACTGCCCATCGCTGCACAAACTGTGACAATGTAAATCCGCTAACATGGTATGACCTTTTAGGCTGTTATTGTTCGACAACAATGTCTTCCAGACTCAAGCCCGTAAGCTTTTTGATGCTTCGAAATAAATAAAAGAGTGCCGCCATCATCACGATAGTGGCAGGAATAGAAATCACAGGAAAACTCAGAGCCGTCATCTTACCCAGCTCTTCATTAAATGCCGCCGTACCTGCAGGACTCACAATAATCCACTTGGCCAACACATAATTCAAAAAAGAGGATAAAAAGAAAGAACCGGCCACCAACCATGACGCCACTTTGAGGCTGGATTCAAAATCCGACTCGGTTTTGTTCTTTTGCAGCGCCTCAGCAATGCGATCCACACGCAAAATCTTGTCGTTATACAGAAAGGTTTTAACCAAAGGAAAACGGGTTTTAAGAGAGAAAACCGTCACCAACCCCAAGATACCCGGAATGGCCGCCTCTTTAATAGCTATGTATTTAGGATCAAGCTCTAACAAGCTAATACCACCCGTCAGCAAGATGCTAAACACACCCAAGGCCGAAAACACATTGACTTTTTTAGCTCGCTTAAAGTCATGCAAGCCGTACAGAATGGGAAAGGCCAGCGCCACTATGATGGCTAATTTAATACCATGGGCTTGATAAAAGACGGCCGATTGCCAGCCCATTTGAGCATCTAAACCTTGTAGCTGAGCCAACAACCATGGGCTTTCGCTGCCTTTCATCAGAATAAGAGTGGGAATAACAATGTTCAAAAGCAGGTTCATTAACATGCTTTCTTTTTTAGGGGTGGACTGCTGACTCATAAATGACTACTTATTGAACGGAATCCCCCTATTTTAAGGGATCGACCCATGATGTCGAGACAGAATTAAGCAGTTGTTGGTTATTGCCCTTAATCGCGGTAGGATTATGGGCAAATTTCAATGTGATAATAATAAGCACCATGTTATACGCCATTATTTCTCAAGACGTAGAAAACAGCCTAGAAAAGCGCCTTGCGGCTCGCCCTGCGCACCTTGAACGTCTACAGTTTCTACAGCAACAAGGCCGCTTAATTTTAGCGGGCCCACACCCTGCCATAGACAGTGAAGACCCGGGCCAAGCGGGCTTCAGCGGCAGCCTAGTGGTAGCAGAATTTGACAGCCTTGAAGCGGCTAAAATTTGGGCAGATGACGACCCATATATTGCCGCAGGGGTTTATAAACAAGTAACCGTGAAGCCGTTCAAGAAAGTATTACCTTAAGCGAGTAAACTCTCGCTTAATTTTATGAATAAGAAACAAGACAGGAAGCACAACGTGAAACGCATTACACTTTTGATTCTCACCTTATTAGTGATTTATCCAGCGGTTGCTGAAAAACGCTACATCAGCGATGAACTGTGGATCAACTTGCGCAGCGGCCCAGGTAACGATTACAAAATCCTAAAAATCCTAAAAAGTGGTACACATCTACAATTCATCGAAGAAGATGAAGAAGCGAAGTTCACCAAAGTGATCACTGATAAAGGCTTAGAAGGTTGGGTACCTACCCGTTTCATCCAAGATGAGCCCATTGCTTTTGAAAAACTGATTCTGACTCAACGTGAACTTGAAAAAGTAAAAACCGATTTGTCTGAATTACAAAACAAACACAACGCAACCAAAAAAGAGCTAGCCGAAGCCAAGCGTAACGCGGGTAACTTAAGCAAAGACAAAACCGAGCAAGAAAAAGAACTTGAATACATCAAGAAAGTCAGTGCGAACGCCATCAATCTTGATAAGAAAAACCAAGAGCTGTTAGAACAAAGCGAAGAGCTTAAAATCATCGTTGACACATTACGTGCTGATAACGAGCGTCTGCAAAACAACAAGGATTTAAACTACATCCTTGTGGGCGGCGGTTTGATTTTCTTAGGTCTATTCCTAGGCTGGTTACTACCTAAGTTATCCAGTCGTCGTAGCGACAACTGGGCTTAATTTCGTCATTATAAACCAGCGTCTAAATGTAGATTTGGCGCTGGTTTTTTATTGGTTTTAAAATTGTTACTGGAAAACATATGAAACGCATTTTAACCGGCATGATGATCATGCTGACTTGGATGAGCCAAGCAGTGGCGGTAGAAGAAGTGGTAGATACTAGCAGCATTAGTGCGGATATCGCCAAACCTTACGCCACCTTAGTGACCAATCAAGGTGAAATCACCCTAGAGCTATTACCAGAAAAAGCCCCTATCACTGTGGCCAACTTTTTAAGCTACGCCAATCAGGGTTATTACAACGGGGTTATTTTCCATCGAGTGATCAAAGACTTTATGATTCAAACCGGTGGTTTTACCGAACAAATGGTGCAAAAAGCTACACAGGAACCCATTAAAAATGAAGCCGACAATGGCTTGTTTAATAATCGCGGCTCAGTGGCCATGGCCCGTACTGCGGTAGTGGACAGCGCCACCAGCCAGTTTTTTATTAACGTAAAAAATAATTACTTCTTAAATAACGGCTACCGTGACTTTGGTTATGCGGTTTTTGCCAATGTGGTTTCAGGTATAGAAGTGGTTGATGCCATCAGCCAAGTAGAAACCACACGCAAACAAGGCATGCGAGATGTACCAGTTGAACCTATCATCATTCAAGAAGTGAAGATCAGCTACAACAAACCATAAAGCGCCAACGGAATGACCAAGGTCGCCAGTAAGGTAGAAATTAATACCATGCTGGCGACCGTATCCACTTCCCGCCCAGATTTAAGCGCAAACAAATAATTAAACACCGCAATGGGCATCAAGTTCTGTAGTATCACCACTTGCTTGGCCACCCCTTCTAGCT
>JBFEWA010000385.1:0-2914 GCA_041546605.1 Bermanella sp. | reverse complement strand
GCCTGCTTGAACCAAGCTAACTCTTTTGTCATTTCCGCTTCAGAGAGGGTAGAAGGGGCAAGCGCTCGTACGGCTTCATTAATGGCTGGATCAGCGATTAGAGATTGGCTAAACAATAATAAACAAGCGTATAAACAGGCCTTAGGCATGAGGGAGTCCTGTGTGCTGTATCTATTTAAGATTAGTGAAATTTACTTGTATCTCAAGTATTGGGCGTCTTAATTAGGGTGGAAATAAACTTGTCTAATGAGGGGGTTACAGCGGGTTGACTGTCTCTGGCACTATCCGGTCGAGGTGTGATGCCGATTTCTAGTAGGCTACTGATTTTTTGTACTTGAATGTGGGTGCCTTGGAGCTGTGGTAGTACATGCTCCAAGTACGTAATGGTAGATGAATATGGGTGGCCAATGACAATGGCGCTGCCGTATTTTTCTGCCACGGTAATGGCTCTTTTGAATTGTGTATGAATATGATCAATATCCTGCTCGTTATCTAAAAAGATATCTCGAGAGGCGCTGGAAATCCCCATCTTTTGCGCCGTATCAAAACCCACACTTAATGGGTTGGTGCGAGAATCCACAAAAAATAATTGCTTATCTTTTAACACATCCATAACCCAATTCATGGCTTTTGGGTTGGTGGTGAGTTGGCTGCCCATGTGATTATTAATGCCTTTCACATAAGGCGTGCTTTCGATGGCGAAACGAAGTGTGCGCTTAAAGGCTTCTTCATCCATGGTATCGTCTAATCCGCCTGCGCCTAAATTGCGGCCATTCACCGTGCTCATTGGCGCATGTAGGATGACATCCTTGCCTAGGCGTCCAGCGCGTTCAGCGAGAAATTTACTGTGTTTGCGGTGAGGCATGACCGCGAAGGTCACATCCGCAGGCAAGGCAATGGCACTGAGTCCAGCGTTTAGACTGTTGCCTAAGTCATCAATAATGATGGCAAGCTGGACAGGCGACTGGGCAAAGGCTGCGCTGCTAACACTACTGATCAGCAGCAGGTAAAGCAGGTGTTTCATCTGTGATATCTGGCTCAGATTTAAGAGACAACAAGCGCATGCCTTTCAACATAGTGAGGGCTTGTTGTAGTTGGTAATCTTTGGCGGTGAGCTGTGCTGTCTCATTATCCCCTTTGTTCACTTTTTCTTGGCCTTCCCCTTCTGGGTTTTCTAAATGGCCACTTAAATCCGCTTCTTTGTAATAGCGGGCTTCATTTTCCGGGGTGAACTTGCCTTGGTGTACTTCAATATCTGGGGTAATGCCTTGGGCTTGAATGGAGCGACCATTGGGCGTGTAGTAACGGGCTGTGGTCAACTTCAAGGCGTGGTCACCATTTAACGGTAATACGGTTTGCACCGAACCTTTACCAAAACTTTGGGTACCCATGACGACGGCGCGTTTATGATCTTGTAAGGCACCAGCCACAATCTCAGACGCCGATGCACTACCTCCGTTCACCAATACAACCAAAGGCATGTCCGGCGCTGGGGTATCTATGGTGGCTTCATAACGAATGTCGGCGTTGGCGATGCGGCCTTGGGTGTACACAATCAGGCCGTTTTCGATGAACAAATCACTCACGGCTACGGCTGCATCCAACACACCACCTGGGTTATTACGTAAGTCGAGAATGATGCCACTTAAGGGCTGATCACTTTTCTCGGTAAGAATCTGTAACGCTTGGTTCACATCGGCACCGGTGTTTTCTTGGAACTGGGTAATGCGAATGTAACCGTATTGGTCGTCCAGTAATTTGTGTTTCACACTGGTGATTTTAATTTCAGCGCGTTTAAGTTTGATTTCCAGTGGTTGATTTTCACCTTCGCGCAAAATGGTTAAAACGATTTCACTGCCTGGCTCGCCACGCATTTTCTCCACCGCTTCATTTAAACCTAAACCTTTTACTGGTGTGTCATCGAGCTTCACTATGATGTCACCAGCTAATACACCGGCTTGTTGTGCTGGGGTGTCGTCAATGGGGCTGACTACTTTGATGAAACCATCTTCCATGCCCACTTCAATGCCAAGGCCACCAAATTTACCACTGGTGTTGGCGCGTAAATCTTCGAAATCTTCTTCGCCTAAATAAGAGGAGTGAGGGTCCAAACCACTGAGCATGCCGTGAATGGCATTTTCCAATAAGGTTTTGTCGTCCACGGTTTCCACATAACTGGTGCGAATGCGTTCAAAAATTTCAGCGAAGGCACGTAATTCTTCAAGAGGTAAACGAGAAGGGGCAACCTTGGCTTCACCTTCGATGATCTCTTGGGCGTAAACTGAACATGTCAGCACAGCCAACAAGGTGAAGAGCAGTGGACGTAACATAGTGGGTCTCAATTTATATTAGCTTTATAAGTTATAACAGATTGCGATCAAATTTGAAGCGGGAGGAGACTAATAATAAGGAATTGATGGCCCTTGGGGCCGTTTTGGTCACATTATCCTTTTAACCAAGACTTTGGATTCTGCGGTTGGCCTTTATAACGAATTTCGAAATATAAACCGCTGTCACTATATCCGCCACTGCGACCCACATTGGCGATAACGTCACCGGCTTCTACCCAGTCACCCACGGTTTTTAATAACGCTTGATTACGTGCGTATAAAGTCATGTAACCTTGGCCGTGATCCACAATGGTTAATAATCCGAAGCCACGCAACCAATCACTGAATACGATACGACCATGATGAATGGCGCGCACATAGGTGCCGGTTTGTTCAGGATAAAGCCAACCTTGCCAACGTTGTTTACCGTTATGTTGCCATTGGCCAAACAGTTTTTGCGGTTTGGTTGCTAATGGGCTGGGCAATTTGCCTTTTAACTGACGGAACGGGCGACTCTCTTGATTGCGCTCGAAAGGCAGGAAGACTTCTTCGACCTTGCCCAACACTTCCATTAGGTTTTGACG
>JBFEWA010000063.1:0-11842 GCA_041546605.1 Bermanella sp. | reverse complement strand
TGAATTCGATTAAGGCGAAAATGATTTCGTTGCTGCTTTTTATTTATAGCAATTGATGGGTTACGATCTCGCTGCGCTCGGTCTAACGCTATCCTACTTTTTGATTCTCAGTGACTTCTGAAAAACCGAAACGAGCTCTTTAGCGCGTCTTACGTCTTCCGTTTCCCATCTCACGTATTACAGGATTTTGTCGAACCGCGGCGGTTCTCATCCACTCGCTGGGCCTAGAGATTAAATTTCAATCACTTAGAAACGAAAAATCCCCGCTATTAGCGAGGATCTATAAATTCGGATAGTGCCCTTGCAGGGTGAAAGCCGGAATCGAATCGATTACTCGACATTTCTTACGGGCATAAAAAAACCAGCTACTTGAGCTGGTTTTAAAAATTCGGATGGTGCCCAGAGGCGGAATCGAACCACCGACACGAGGATTTTCAATCCTCTGCTCTACCGACTGAGCTATCTGGGCAAATCAACTTGAGGTCATGACCCCGTTGAGGTGGCGTATTAAACCTGTAATCTGAATGGGTGTCAAGCCCACAAATGATTAATTTTCGCTTAGTTTTCAGCCACTTAATCTTTATCAGCTTCGGTATAGCCCTGAGCTTGGTCTACCTCTTCCCCGGCAAAGAACTTTCTCATCTGCTCTTGTAGGTATTTGCGGCTGGTCATATCCATCATGTTTAGATGTTGCTCATTAATGATGCGAGTTTGGTGTTCTAACCAATCCAGCCATGCCTGCTTACTCACATGTTCGAATACGTCTTGACCCAAGGGTCCAGGAAACGGTGGCTTTTCCAAGCCCTCTAGTTCTTTTTGAAATCGGCGGCAAAAAACAATACGGCTCATAGACTTTCCAATAATTTCTTCACTGGGGCGGCTAAGCCCACACTGGCAGGTTCGTTTAAGTTATACCAAAGCATAGATGGCTGCGATACTTGATCCAGCTTGGATTTCAACTGAATACGTACAGGGTGAATATCCAGATGATAGTGGCTAAAGGTGTGGCGAAACACCTCGCGCTCTTCCAGCGCGGCTACTTTTTGATTCAATAATAACGGGTGCTCAAAGATATCTTCGGCCACGGGCTGTTGCGGGAATATCCACAACCCTCCCCAAATGCCAGTGCTTGGCTGTTGTTGCAGTAACACATCGCCTTGGTGTTGCAGCATGAGTAGGCGCACGCTTTTCACTGGCTTTTCTTTCTTTGGCTTGCTGTTGGGGAATTCTTTTACCCGCCCTTGTGCATAGGCTTCGCACTGGGCCATTAACGGGCAAATCTGACAGGCAGGTTTGCTGCGCGTACACAAGGTGGCGCCCAAATCCATCATGGCCTGTGTGTAGTCTCCTGTGCGTTCTGCTGGGGTATAGCGCTCGGCAATTTCCCACATGGCGTCGGCTACTTTCTTGTTTCCCGGCCAGCCTTCTATGGCATGGAAGCGACTCAAAACCCGCTTCACGTTGCCATCCAGTATGGCGGCATGCTGGTTCATGCTGATGCTGGCGATGGCCCCTGCAGTGCTGCGCCCAATACCGGATAGAGCTTCTAATTCGGCAACGGTGTTAGGGAACTGCCCTGCGTATTGTTCCACCACGGTTTGCGCGCATTTGTGTAGATTACGCGCACGTGCGTAATAACCCAGTCCAGTCCAATGGTGTAAGACCTCGTCTGTACTGGCACGGGCTAAGTCTTCCACTGTTGGGAACGACGCCATAAAACGCTGATAGTAAGGAATCACGGTGACCACTTGCGTCTGCTGCAACATGATCTCGGATACCCAAACACGATAAGGGGTTTTATTTTGCTGCCAAGGAAGGTCATGGCGTCCGTGGTCATCAAACCAGCTTAAAACCGCCTGGCTAAATGAAGATGAAAGGCTCATGGTGGTGCTTACTATCTATAAAGACGGCAAGCCTACCTGAATAGGGCTTTGGATGTAAGTCTCGAGATCTTGTGCATTCATGGGTCGAGCTATGAGATAGCCTTGGCCATATTCACAACGGTTAGCACGCAAGAAATCGATCTGATCCTTGGTTTCAATGCCTTCGGCCACGACTCGTAAGTTCAATTTGTGGGCCATGGCGATAACCGCCGCAGTGATTTCCATATCGCTAATGTCGTTAGGGATATCCATTACAAAAGAGCGATCCACTTTCAACACATCGATTGGGAAGCGTTTTAAATAGCTCAAGGAAGAGTAACCGGTACCAAAATCATCAATGGCAATGGAGATGCCCATCTCTTTAATTTTACGCATGGTGAAAATAGCATTTTCCACATGATCCATCAGGGTACTTTCTGTGATTTCCAACTCAATCACTTCAACTGGGCAGCCTGTCATTTCAATGGACTCTTTCAAATCATGAATAAGATTTGGATCACTGAATTGTCGGGCGGATAAGTTCACAGCCACTTTTGCATTCTCTGGCCATATGCCGATGTCCATTAAATGTCTCACCTGCATGAGGCTGCGGCGGAATACCAACTTGCCAATAGGGATAATCAAACCACTTTCTTCTGCAATAGGAATAAAGCGATCCGGCGGTATCATATCCTTACCCTTGGGTTGCCAACGGATAAGGGCTTCCACCCCAATGAATTGGTAACTCAGCAGGTCAATCTTAGGTTGATAGTAAATAATAAATTCATCGCTATTTTCGATGGAGTTGCGTAAGTCTTTTTCGATTTCCAAATAACCCAGCATTTCATTGTTCATATCTTCAGAGAAGAACTGGAAGTTATTGCGCCCCATGGCTTTGGCACGATACATGGCCATATCGGCATTACGCATGAGCTTGTTGGCATCACTGGCATCGGTTGGTGACATGGTGATGCCGATACTTACGGTATTAATAACCGTTTGTTTTTTCAATGTAATTGGTCTGCAAAGGCTTTTTAGAATTTTATCGGCGATGTGACGCACGCCATGGGTGGATTCCACATCACTTAGCAGCACGGTAAATTCATCACCACCAATACGGCTCACGGTATCGGTTTCACGCACGCTTTCACGTAACCTTTGTGCCGTTTCTACTAATAATTGATCACCGGCATCATGACCTAAACTATCATTAATGCGCTTAAACTGATCCAAATCCAAAAATAAAAGCGCTACGAACGTGCCGCGGCGTTTACTTTCTGCCACGGCTTTACTTAAACGGTCTTGAAATAGTCGACGATTAGATAAACCGGTTAACGGATCATAAAACGCCAAGTTCTCCATTTGTAATTGCGCATTTTTCAAATCCGTAATATCACTGATGGCGCCCATGTAGCCATAGACTTCCCCTTTACCATCATGCAGGACACTGGCCTCAATAATGGTCCAGGTGATTTCATCTTGTTTTTCAAACCCCACTTCGACTACAAATTCTTGATGGTTTTGAATTAACGCACTCCAGGCTTTTAATGTGCGACGACGATCTTCTGAGCGAATGCGCCCTAACCAATGTTCAAGATTGGCTAAGGGTTGAGTAATGCCAGTTATCTCTGACCAACGACTATTCACATACGTGATTTGGTGCTGCAGATTAATCTGGAAAATCCCCACTGGGGACAAGGTAGCTAGCTGACGGAATTTTTCTTCACTGGCATATAGGCGCGCGGTTTCATCTTCAATTTTATTCAGCATGCCGTTAAAGACATCCGCCATTTCACCGATTTCATCTTTTACTTCTTTTTCGGCGCGCAAACTATAATCTTGCTGCTCGGTGATTTGTTGCGCTGTCTTGGTGATTCTTTGAATAGGTTGTAACAATAAAAATTGTAAATATTTAGCCAGCACCATAGAAAACATAAGCACAGCTAAAATCACCATCACAATAAACAACAACTGTTGCTGCCAACGCTCATTCAATTTATCTAGGCTAAGACTCATATACAAAATGCCCACTGATAAACCATCCAGTTCAACGGGCTCATAGATTTCGATAGTGTCTTCAATAATTAAACTGGATTCATGAGGATCTTTTGGACACGGCTTTTGATCCAAGTGGGTAAAGTGATGAAGGGCAAATACCTGTTGGCCACTGTCATAAATACAGGCCATAAGTACACTTGGGTTTTCACCTAACGCTTTTAAATTAGCTTCTGCTTGCCTTGCATCCCCAAAGATTAAGGCCGCGGTGCTGCGATTGGCCACAATACCCGCTAGGATTTTCATATCTTCTGAAATATTTGTGATTTCTTGAATGCGATCATATCGCACTAACGCAACTGCACTGATGACCACAGCGAGAACACTGGTGATCACGATACTGGCAATCAGCTTGGTACGTAGGTGTAAGCGAGGAAACAACTTCATGAGCTTCCTCCTTTTTTAATCTTACTAGCCACTTCCAAAAGATTAGCGGCAAACGACAACCCAGATGAACGGGCCAGATCCACATTAATATGCAGGCGCACCCTTTGCTCTTCGAGAACAAATACCACCATGGCTTTGTTGATATTCTCTGTGCCATCGGCAATGGTTAAGACTGGGTTTTGCGTCAACCACGTCTGTAATGTCTTTTGCGACACCTTGCCTGGATCTGTGAGAACCAATAAGTGACAGTTAGAGGCTTGAGGTAACGATGCAATGGAGATAAGCCGAATGGGCTTATTAAAAACGGTACGCCCTACCATTTTTTGCAGATTGCCTTGGTAGGAATCCGGCCCCATTAAACATAGGTTAAAATGGTCTAGCTGTTTACGGCTTTCTGGCCAAAACACAAACTTACTGATTTGATACAGGTAGGCAGATTTGATTTGGTTGGTATTCAATTCACTGAAGGCACTAGTAGACCCACAGACTAGCCATGTCACAACAACCGCAACCCAACATATATGACGCCAACCTTTGGCCATATAAGACATTATCCAAAATACGAAATATGCGGTGAATCCACACCTTCAATAATGAGATTAGGCTGATTTGAGTTTCAAAGCAAACCATTGGCTCATTAGAACCAATGGTTATTATAGAGAAGACAAGGAAGGGTTACAGTTGAACCGATTGCAGTTGCGCGATGGTTTTTTCGATACCCTCACGCTCTATTTGCTCATTAAATTGCGCACGATAAGTCCGTATCAAACCCAAACCTGCGATTGTGGCGTCGTATACCATCCATTTGCCAGCTTCAGGCTGATATAAGCGGTATTGAAGACTCACTGGGCTGCCACCTGCCACGTGGATATCCGAATTCACAATGGCTTTATCCCCTGCTTTATTAAAGCGAGTTTCACCATAGGTCACGTCTTGCCCGGTATAGGCCTTAAAAGCTCCAGCATAGGTTTTGATTAACAAACGCTTGAAGCCTTCGGTAAAGCTTTTGCGCTGTTGTACATCAATCTCACCCCAGTGCTTGCCTAGGGCTAATTTAGACATTAATTCTTGGTCGATAATGGGCAGCATGCGGGTTTCAACCAGCTGCAATAAAAACTCTGGGCCCTGGTCGAGCTTTTGCTTATTCGCCAAAATCTCAGCCAGTACCACATCGGATACCGCTTTCACTACATCTTTAGGGTTTGCTTGCTCAGCCTGAGCTGGCATCACCAGTGCCCACATCAAACCCAAAATACTCACTAAACGAAACATGCTTCTCTCCATTAATCACTGTCTCTAAGTGTAATCTCCGACTGAACCTAGATAAAGACAGCCAAAATTAACTCATTGTTTCACATTCAAAACAATTCTACAGGGGCATAAAACGCCAACCCTGCATATATTGCGTAAATCCCAGCTCATACAAGCCATTTAAGTGCGGATCATCCCCGTTAATGTACAGGCTTTTGTGCTGCGCTTTGGCCCATTGCACGATACGCACAAGCAACTGCTTGGCGACGCCTCGATCTCGCGTAATCTTGCGCACACATAACTGACTAATCTCATAATCATACGCTGCGCCGGCCTCTTCAGATTGCTTTAACAAAGCCGCACATAAGATGCGATCATTAAAGCGCCCTAAAGCGACTTCATCGCCACTGGCCACTCGAGCCAGCGCCCAATCCGCACCAGAGGCGCCATCAATACCCCAAGATTCAGGGGCATCGCCATACAATTTATCCAGATCAATCACATCTTGATTACTGGGCTGCCCTAGCCACTCTAAATGTACCGGCAATTCCAATTCCACCAAGTCAGTTAAAAAAGGGGGCATTCTAACGATGTCCCAGATAATTGGCCACGAAGAATCAACTGGATTGCCCGCGAGGCTCTAACCACGCGGGATTGTTTAAGGTATACTCGGTTTTTTATTCACCCTTTGGATTTAGACCATGGCTCAGCGTACGGCGTCGGTTGAACGCAATACCTCAGAAACCCAAATCAAAGTCTCTGTAAACCTAGACGGCACCGGCAAAGCACAGTTTGATACTGGCATGCCATTTCTTGAGCATATGCTGGATCAAATTGCCCGCCACGGTTTAGTGGATCTAGACATCGTCTGCAAAGGGGACAACCACATTGATGATCACCACAGCGCCGAAGACACCGGCATCACCCTAGGCCAAGCATTTGCAAAAGCCATGGGCGATAAAAAAGGTGTACGTCGTTATGGTCACGCCTATGTACCGCTAGACGAAGCCCTTAGCCGAGTGGTTATCGACTTTTCTGGTCGCCCAGGCTTGGAATACAACATCAAATTTACCCGTGGCAGCATAGGTGGATTCGATACCGAATTGTTTTATGAATTCTTCCAAGGTTTCGTGAATCACGCTGGCGTGACGCTGCACATCGACAACCTCAAAGGCCACAATGCTCACCACCAAATTGAAACAGTTTTCAAAGCCTTTGGTCGTGCATTGCGTATGGCTATGGAAATGGACCCAAGAATGGAAGGCATGATTCCTTCTACAAAAGGTTCGTTGTAATTTGTAGCGTTTCATTGCTCGCCTAATGGTTTACTCAATTAGGCGAGCTTAAAAAACGAAATTCATTGAACGCCCTGAGCATCGGCTCAATCAAGCGAGACACCTAACAATGAGTAGTAAGATTTGTGCCGTAATCGATTACGGTATGGGTAATTTACACAGTGCATCTAAAGCACTGGAACACGTAAGCAACAACACCCAAGTCATTGTCACCTCCGATCCTGAAACCATCCTCAAAGCCGACCATGTTGTATTACCGGGTGTGGGCGCCATGCGCGATTGCATGGGCGAAATTTTGCGCCTAGGGGTTGATCAAGTGGTTGCCGAAGTGGCAAAAACCAAACCGCTTTTAGGTATTTGCGTGGGCATGCAAGCCATGATGGATCACAGCGAAGAGAACGGCGGCGTGGAATGCTTAAAGTATTTCCCAGGTAACGTGCAATTCTTCGGTGATAACCTCATTGAAACCCAAGGCACACAAACTGGCGAAAAATTAAAAGTCCCTCACATGGGTTGGAACCAAGTGCAACAAGTGGCGCACCCAATGTGGAATAGCATCGAAGACAATAGCCGTTTTTATTTTGTTCACAGCTATTATGTGACCGCCGAAAATGAACAGCACATCAAAGGCCGTGGGCATTATGGCAAAGACTTTGTGGCCGCCATCGGTCAAGACAATGTGTTCGCTGTGCAGTTTCACCCAGAAAAAAGTCACACAGCGGGTTTGCAGTTGTTAGAAAACTTTTTGAAATGGGATGGGCAGGCTTAACTTAAGTGCACCCCTAATTCATTTTACGATACTTTATTATTCTAGAACTAAAGCTGAACTGAACGCAGCTAAGACAAGGCAAAAAATTAGAACAACCCAGTGTGCTCGAACACATGAGGATTGTAAGAAATTTTTTAACGCCGTATTAGCAAGGCTCAGAAAGCGAGATACGAGCAAAATCTCATGGGATTAGCAAAAAGAATCATACCTTGCCTTGATGTCGAAGGCGGCCGCGTGGTTAAAGGCGTGCAGTTCGTCGACATCCGCGATGCTGGCGACCCTGTTGAAGTAGCAAAGCGCTACGACCAACAAGGGGCTGATGAAATTACCTTTTTAGATATTACAGCGTCCCACGAAGGCCGTGACACCACTATTCATATGGTAGAAGCCATTGCCGAGCAAGTGTTTATTCCCCTCACAGTCGGCGGCGGCATTCGCGCCATCGAAGACATTCGCAATATGTTAAATGCGGGTGCCGATAAAGTTTCCATCAATAGCGCAGCCATTACCAATCCAGAATTTGTGCGTGAAGCCGCCGAGAAGTTTGGCAGCCAATGCATTGTGATCGCCATCGATGCAAAAAAAGTCAGCAAAGACGGCGAGCCCAATAAATGGGAAATCTTCACTCACGGTGGTCGTAAGCCAACCAGCATCGATGCCGTTGAATGGGCTGTAAAAATGACAGGCTATGGCGCAGGTGAAGTACTATTAACCTCAATGGATAAAGACGGTGTGAAAACCGGATTTGATATTGAATTAACCCGTGCTATTTCCGAAGCCGTGAATGTACCTGTCATTGCATCTGGCGGTGTGGGTAATTTACAACACCTTGCCGATGGCGTAACCGAAGGCAAAGCCGATGCGGTATTAGCCGCCAGTATCTTTCACTTTGGTGAGCATACGGTTGGTGAAGCCAAAGCCTTTATGGCTGAGCAAGGAATAGAGGTTCGCCTCTGACACAAAAAAAGTCTAGTTAAACTCGCCATTTTTGACTCATAGCGCTTTTAAGCATTTTCGCACTTCAGCTAAGTGCCGTCTCGATACCGGCACGCTTTCTTTCACACCATGCAAACGCAAGACAAAGCTGCCATCGTCACATTTTTCCAATCCTTGGATCGCAGTTTTTCGCACTAATGAATTACGGTGCACGCGAATAAACTTATCAACAAACTCTTCTTCTAAATCTTTTAACGGCTCATCAATTAATACTTCGCCATTTTGGTGTATCACTGCAATGTACTTTTGTTCGGCACGAAACAGCTGGATATTATCTACAGGTATGAGTTCCAAACCCGCATGGGTTTTAGCACTGATGTGACTACGACAGGCTTGCTTGTTTAATGATAATGCTTGGGCTTTATTGATCTTCTCTAAGCGCGCAAACGCGTCTTTTAAATCTTCTTGTCGCACAGGTTTTAACAAATACCCAACCGCTTGAACGTTAAAGGCTTCGATGGCGAATTCATCATAGGCGGTGCAAAAGATTATGGCCGGTGGCGTATCCAGCTGGGCAATATGTCGCGCCGCTTCTAAGCCATCCATCAATGGCATTTGAATATCCATTAACACCACATCCGGTTGTAGCTGCTCGACTTTTTGTATGGCCTCTACTCCGTTATGGGCCTGTGCCATAACCTGCCCTAATTGAGCGGTTTCAACAAAGCGCTGCAAACGCGCACAGGCTAGTGTTTCATCATCCACAATTAAAATGTTCATAACGTTTTGATATGGCTGTGTTGATATTGAATATGCATAGTATATTGATCTGAGGTTTGTTCTGCGTGCATTTTCAAATTCATACCATACAAGGCCTGCAAGCGATGCTGAATATTTTCTAACGCCATTTGATTGCCCCCTTCATGGCGAGCATGTTGATCTCGGGCAATGGGGTTGCTGACACAAATACTGAGCCAGCCTTCATGTTCATTGATTTCAATCTTAACCAAGCCCCCTTGGGCACTTGGGGCAATGCCATAATAAATGGCATTTTCGATCACAGGTTGCAGAGTGAGCAAGGGAATGCTCACGTCATCTGATGCCGATACTTGCCATTCAACGTCTAAGCGTTCACCTAAACGCAGCTGCTCAATGTTAATGTACTTTTTACACAATTGAATTTCTTGTTTTAGACTGGTTTGTGTTCCCGCCATTTTTAAACTGGCACGAAACAATTCACTTAAATCTTCTACTGCTTGCTCGGCCTTGTCTGGGTCCACATGAATTAAGCTGGCAATGATGTTCATACTATTAAATAAGAAGTGTGGACGTATACGACTTTGCAATGCTTGCATACGTGCCTGTAGCTCGCTGCGCGCATGTAAGCGGCTTTGTAGTTGTACGTGAAAGTAATGCAACAGCAGGGCGGCCAAAATGCCGCTGATCAATTGGTTTCTGACCATCCAATCCCAACCATAGTTTTCCAGTAGCACTTCATTCATGGCAAACAAGGTGATCATACTCATGAGACCAGTAACCAATTGGATCAAAATAAAACTAATGATGGTCAGTTGATTCAACGACAAAGGGGGCAAATGAATGCGCAGGCGACATAAGCACGCCGCACATAACAGCACCACCCATTGCACATAGAATGACAGCAAGCCAAATTGCTCCCAACTGAAGGTCAGCGCCCCGGTGGAAAGCAGCATGAGGACGATGACCAAGGCTTGGCTAAACAGGATCAGCCACAGCACGGCCCTAACCTGACACAGGTCCGGTATTAAGGCGGTGGCTTCAATTTTGGCAGAGATGGCAGTACTCACTGGGCGTCCTTGTATGATTGCAGCAAAGTCTGTCCTAATGTCCTCCCCAGCTCAAGTGCATTCAGCCTAAGGGCCCGAAAATACAGATAAGTGGCCACAATGCCCCACAAGCTAAGTGATGATCAACCTCAGATCCTGTATAATCCGCACAATTTTTATCCGTATAGCAATTCCAGTCCCTTGGGATGAGTGAGAACCCTATGAGTCAGCAAACAAACTCCGCTTGGGGTGGCCGTTTCTCCGAAGCCACCGACGCTTTCGTACAACGCTTTACCGCATCGGTGGAATTTGACCAGCGCATGTACGCACAAGACATCCAGGGCTCCATTGCCCACGCCACCATGCTGGCCAAAGTAGGCGTATTAACCGACGCCGAACGTGATGACATCATCAAAGGCCTTGGAGAAATCAAAGCGGATATCGAAGCCGGTAACTTTGAGTGGAGCATCGAGCTTGAAGATGTGCACATGAACATCGAAGCGGCCCTTACCAAGAAAATCGGCATTACCGGTAAAAAACTGCACACAGGTCGCTCCCGTAATGACCAAGTGGCAACCGACATCCGTTTGTACCTGCGTGATGAAATCGATCACATGAGCGCAGAAGTGACACGCCTACAACAAGGCCTAATCGAATTGGCTGAAAAAGAAGCCGACACCATCATGCCAGGCTTCACCCACTTACAAACCGCTCAGCCCGTGACCTTTGGCCACCATCTATTAGCGTGGAACGAAATGCTTGAGCGTGACTTTGCGCGTCTACAAGATTGTCGTAAGCGTGTGAATATCATGCCATTAGGCGCTGCCGCATTGGCTGGCACCACTTACCCAATTGATCGCAACCTAACCGCTGAATTGTTAGGTTTTGATGCCCCAACTGAAAACAGCCTAGACAGCGTATCGGATCGTGACTTTGCCATCGAATTCACTGCTGCCTGCGCCACCATCATGATGCACCTAAGCCGCTTCAGCGAAGAGCTTGTACTTTGGGCCAGCGCACAATTTAACTTCATCGATTTGCCGGATCGCTTCTGCACTGGCTCATCCATCATGCCGCAAAAGAAAAACCCAGACGTACCAGAATTAGTACGTGGTAAAGCCGGTCGTATCTTTGGCCACTTAATTGGTTTGCTCACGTTAATGAAATCACAACCTTTGGCGTACAACAAAGACAACCAAGAAGACAAAGAGCCCTTGTTCGACACCATCGACAACGTAGGTGGTAGCTTGCGTGCCTTTGCTGACATGATGCCTCACGTGGTATCGAAGAAAGACGTGATGCGCGAAGCCGCACTACGTGGTTTCTCAACCGCGACAGATTTGGCCGATTACCTTGTACGTAAGGGAGTACCTTTCCGTGACTCGCACGAAATCGTGGGCAGTGCTGTAGGCTATGGCGTTAAAACCGGAAAAGATTTAGGTGAAATGTCACTGGAAGAATTACAACAGTTTGGCGACATGA